>CAYXQZ010000014.1:0-1426 GCA_964466415.1 uncultured Paludibacter sp. | reverse complement strand
TTATAAAAAAAACAAAAGTACAAATAATCATCGAAAAAATGAATATTAATTAATTATTTTTTTGGTAATGCAAACAAAATGATTGATAAAACGATATACCAAGCAATAATTAGTGCCAATGCTTTTACTTGAAAAATAGCAATTAGCAAAATACTTATGAGTAAAAAAATATATTGCGTTTGATTATTTTTCCATTTTAAATTTTTGAATTTGAGCGAAAACATAGGCAATTCCGAAACTAACAAGCCACTGAAAATAACTATAAATACTAAAATGTAAATGCTGTTAGCAATAAGCAAATCGGGAAATGAGAATCCTAAACCTACCCAAAATAATCCATTTGCCGGAGTTGGAAGTCCTATAAAAGATGTAGTTTGGCGTTCGTCAATATTAAATTTTGCCAAGCGTAAAGCCGAGAAAACAGGAATAATAAAACCTGCGAAAGCCATCCAATGCGGTAATTCACTTTGCATTAACATTGAAAGCACCATTACACCTGGAGCTACTCCAAAGCTCACTACATCCGCTAGCGAATCAAGTTCTTTGCCCATAGGCGAATATGCATGGAGCAATCGAGCAGCTAATCCATCGGCAAAATCGAAAACAGCTGCAAGGAGCACAAACAGAAGAACTAATTCGTAATTGCCTCGAAAGCCATAATAAATAGCCATACAACCAGCAAAAAGGTTCAGACTGGTAATGAAATTGGGAATGTAAGCCCCTAACCCCCAAAGGGGGAATTTTTGTTCGTTTTTATTTTTCATTTCTGTTTGTTGTGCGTAGCTCTTAAGTCCCCCTTTTGGGGGATTTAGGGGGCTACTATTCTTTATTCTTACTGTCTATCAAAATCGTTACAGGCCCATCGTTAACAAGTGCCACTTTCATATCGGCCGCAAAAATACCTTTTTTTACGTCACTAGTTGTTTTTTCGCTCACTTTTTTACAAAAATGTTCGTAGAGCGGCACCGCCTTTTCGTGACCTGCTGCACGAATATACGAAGGACGATTCCCTTTACGAGTGAGAGCATGCAGTGTGAACTGACTAATAATCAGTACTTCGCCATTAATATCAATTATTGAGCGATTCATAACTCCGTTTTCGTCATCGAAAATCCGAAGTCCAGCTACTTTTGCAGCTAACCATTCAGCATCTTCATCGCTATCAGCGTCTTCGATGCCTACCAAAATCAAAAAACCTTTAGCAATTGAAGCATGAACAGTATTGTTTATAGTAACCGATGCTTCACTAACTCGTTGTATAACTATGCGCATAATGTTTATGGTATAAGTAAGGGGATAAAAATAATTGAGCGTTTTTCAAAGTACAAAAATAATTGAATAATATCAAAAACAATAATGATGGTTTTATTAATGCAATAGTAAACAAAAAATTATTCGGTAAAGTCAAAAATTGAAGCGTTGCGGG
>CAYXQZ010000013.1:27087-39929 GCA_964466415.1 uncultured Paludibacter sp. | reverse complement strand
AACGGGAGATTCTAAAATCTTACGAAAATGACTTTTCAAAACATGCTCCAAAGGAAATTCTTCCTCGTATAAAAATGGTTTGGGAAAGCATACCGGCTCAATTAGCAAAAGAAAATAAAAAGTTTATTTACGGTATAATAAAAGAGGGCGCGCGGGCAAAAGACTTTGAATTAGCAATACAATGGCTCGTTGATTCGGGATTATTACATAAGGTGTACAGCGTATCAAAGCCCGCTTTACCACTTGCTGCTTACAAAGAGTTATCGGCTTTTAAATTGTATCATAACGATACCGGCTTACTTTGTGCAATGACACAACTCAATGCGAAAACATTGCTAAATGGGGATGCTGTTTTCACTGAATTTAAAGGTGCGATTACCGAACAGTTTGTTTTTCAACAACTCTTACCAAATGATGAAATTGCAATTCATTATTTTACATTTAGCAATAGCAAATACGAAATTGACTTTATTATTCAGAACGCAAATGATGAAATTATACCTATCGAAGTAAAATCAGGAGAAAACCTTAAAGCACGAAGCTTCAAACTCTTTTGCGAAAAGTTTGAGCCAAATACAGCCATTCGTTCTTCTTTGTCCAACTATCAAACTGATATGAGCTTGATAAATCTACCACTATATATCGTAGATGCGTATTTTACCAATAGTTTATAGCTACGTTCCAGGTAGAACTATAACTATAAAAAACACCCACCATTCAACAAAATCGTTTGCTGAGTGATGGGTGAAATTATTTCTGAAACCTATCTTAAACTAAACCTATATCCTTTTTAAACGGACCTTCAATACTGTTAAATGTTTCTCCCGGCCCTTCTGGTGGTGAAGATGCTAAAGCCAATGATATTTCGTTATCGAGCGGAATCCACTCAATGCGTGGTTTGATATATTTTTTCTTTGTTTCCATAATATTTTGTTTCGTGTTTGATGTTTCTCGTTTCTTGTTCTTTTTATCATCACAACTTGTTCCGATGTATCGGAATCAACTTATCATCACAACTTGTCCCGAAATGTCGGGATCACCACATTATTTTAAGATTTCTCTAGTATATTGATTACATACTTTTAGCATGTTAATATCAGTTTGCACCTGATAGTTATCTTGGTTTTTAATTCGGATATAGCTTACGCTATTCATGACATGATAATCGAATTGAATTACATACACATACAAAATTAATTGAACTTAATTTTCCTGTTGAAAAATATAATTGTTAACTAATATTGCCATAATAAAACATCAGCTGATTTAACTGTTTTTTCTCCAATTATTATTTTGGCATTATCAGGCAAATCCATTTTATATGGTTTATCCGAATAGTTTAATGCAATTCCAAAACCATTTCTATATTCAACAACTACACCTTCAGGGTAGCTTTTAATTTGTATCTTGAGTTTGTTATATAGTTTTTCCAGAACAGCCTTTTCTAAATCTCCTTTTTTACTATCTACCGATATATAAGTAACTGTACCTTTTTCAAACTGTCGGTGAATTATTGCTGGTTTGCCAGCATAAAAATCGTTTTGATATGTGCCCCAAATTTCAGTATTTATGTCAGGAGATAATATCTCTCCCCAACTTGTCCATGCATACATTTTATTTTGAAAAGAAACTGAATCTGGAGAATGTGGCATAAGCAAATCATAAAATTCAATTTGAGACCCAATTAAATTATATATTGGTTGGGCAAATTTTGCTTCCCAAAGGTGAGCTTCTCTGTTTTTATGTCCAGTACGACATGTCATTATCAAATGACCTCCATTTTTAACATAACTAGTTAGTTTTCCAATTAACAATTGATCAATCTGTTGATAAGCAGGAACAATTATAACAGGGTATTTCGAAAAGTCAAAATTATCTCTTATAAAATCAACAGGTGCTCCAAATGACTTTAATGGTTTATAATACTTAAATATATGTTTTAGAGAATTCCACTCGGTTGTTTGTTTATTTTGCTCCATACCCCAGATATTTTCATGATTAAATAAAATTGCTGTTCGACTTTTACAATAATCTTCAGGCAAATCAATATTTTCATTAAACACTCTTCTAATCATTTTTACTTCATTCATAAACTGAATAAACTCAATACCACCCGGTGTTGGAGTAATTCCATCATAACCTACCACACCATAATGATATTGTTCATTACCAAGTAGAGGTGACCTGTATCTATATGTACAAATTAATTCACCCCCGCCAGCAAATATTGACCACAGCCATAAACGAACAGCTCCAGGAGCAGGTTGAGAGTCAATATTACCCCAGTTGACTTGACCGGGCTGAATCTCCATTACACCATAATGCGGCGATAAAGGTCTTAAAAAATCATTGCACGATGGTAGTACTTCCCAATTCCCCAGGCGATATCCTTTAGTACCAATCCCCATAGCTTCACCATGAACCATATATTTCGTATAAGTAATAAAATCCAGCTTCTGGCTCATTCCAATAATTCCATCGCTAAAATTCGGCACATAATTGGTTGTTATCCATTGTTTCTCTATTACATTTTTTCGAATTACTTCAGCTTGTTCATCCAAAAAAGTAGCAGTTTCATGTGCTATAAACCTATTGTGATCTAGAATTTGGTTTTGATTCATAAACCATTGAGATCGTCGTGGAATATTGATTTGTGAAAAATCTGTATACCACTGACTCCAAAATGTTGTACCCCAAACAGCATTAAGATTATCAATTGATAAATATTTATTTTTGAGCCAGCTTCGAAAGCGTATATGAGCATCATTACCAAAATCATAAAAAACTCGAGGTTCATTATCAACTTGCCATCCGATTATTGTTTTATTGTTTCCATAATGTTTTGCCAATTTTTCAATCATTTTTAATGAGTATTTACGATAATAATTATTCGAAAAGGAAGCATGTTGTCTTGAACCATGATCTAAACTAACTCCATCTTCATTTTTAACTAATATATCTGGGTGTTTTCTTATAAGCCAAACTGGAGGTGTAGCTGTAGAAGTACACATAATGACTTTAATATTATACTTTTCTGCGATATTTACAGCTTTGTCCAACCAATCAAATTTATAAACACCTTCTTTTGGTTCTAAAAGTGCCCATGCAAACTCAGCATAGTGAGTAAATTCGAAGCCCATTTCGGAAATCTGTTTTATATCTCTCTCCCATTGGGTAGAATCCCATTGTTCAGGATAATAATATACACCTGTAGACACAAGTTGTCTTTTATCAAAGAAGATCTTACTACTTTGACCATAAAATTCAACAGCAAAAAACACAAAAATTAGGACATACTTGAATTTCATAAACTTATAATTAAATTAATTATTAAATTCTACTTATCTAACATATACATTTTTAACGAATCTCTCCAACCAGCATGACTTTCAAAATCTACAAAACAAATTTTTAAATCTGCTTTTGCAATGGTTTCTACAAAATACACTTTATAATCAGCAAGTTGATAATTTTGAGTAAAAAACCATTGTCCATTGTTTCCATTCGCTTCTGATTCAAATTTCACTTTGTAGACTTTAAGATCGGCTTGAAACTCAAAATCAACCACATATACTTTAATGTCAGCTTCACTGTTATTTGTAACAATTTTTATTTTTTGAGCATTTACACTTCCATAAGTTAACAAAATGGACAGCACCAATAAATATAATCTATTTAACATCATATATTGACCTATAAGATTTTATATAATCAACAATTTCAACTAATGGAGCTACCCAAATATCATTTTCATTTTTCTTTATATGCTTGAGAAGCGCTGAATGCTTTGAAGTACTTACATTTGAATTGTGTTCACCTCCAACTCCATGAAATAAAAAAACCAATAATTTACCTTCCAATAAGACATCGTCAACCATTTCAATTATCTGCCTTTCACTATATGAATCAGTTATCGAAATAGCCGGAATTTGAAATGTATTTATATTTACTATATCCGAATACTTGCCATTACCCCTCCCCCCACTCAATTCGTCCTTAATATATGGAATATAACTTGAATCGTTAACTATACAATCACCGCATGGATATGCAATAGTTCTGTTTTTTTTTTCATCAATGATATTAAGAAATGAATTTGCCATTTTAATTTCATCCACAATTCTTTTAATGCTATAATTGTTTAAATCGTATTCGGGTGATACCCACGAAGTATAATCACGACCTTCAGCAATTGCCATACATGGATGAAATAAAGTATGATTTCCTAATTCATGTCCTTTACTTGCAACATTTTTCCAGTCATTAATCCGTTTTGAAACACTGTTACGCGAAGGAATAATATAGAAAGTAGCCTTAAATCCGACTGAGTCCAATTCAGGAATCACGTTTTCAATGTGACAATTCAAACCATCATCGTAAGTAAGTGCTATTGCACATCGCTTGTTTTTCCATACTCTATCTGTTGAAAGTTGAGGACAAACAACATTTGATATTAAAAGTAGAATAAAAAGAAGAAAAGTATTTTGAGAACACATCTGAATCAATCAATAGTTTACTTTGTTGTGGTACTTATACTCCTTAACCAATATTTCAAATTTTGTGTCCAGAAGTTCACATGATCATTCTTTGCCGCTATGCCAAATCCATGCCCACCTTCGGAGAATATATGTAACTCAGTTGATACTTTATTCTTCAAAAGCGCTTCATATAACAATAATGAATTTGAAACTAAGTCGTCATTGTTGGCAACTGTAATAAATGTTGGAGGAGTATTGCTATTTATATGAAGTTCATTTGAAAAATATTCTATTAATTCAGGGCTTGGGCTATCTCCAAGTAACATTCGGCGTGAGCCTGTATGAGTATAAGAGCTGTTAAAGGTAATTACAGGATACAATAATATCATAAAATTTGGCTTGCAGCTTTGATGTTCAATACTATCCGATGATTTATCATCTCCATTGTCATATTTTGTTCCTAAAGTAGAAGCCAGATGGCCACCGGCAGAAAACCCCATAACCCCAACTTTTTGAAGATCAATATTCCATTCACTGGCTTTTGATCGCACAATACGCATTGCCCGCTTCACATCCATTAAAGGTACAAGGTGCTTATCAACACATGTTGCATCCGAGGGCAATCGGTATTTTAAGACTATGGCTGTAACTCCTATTGTGCTTAGGTATCTGGCAACATCTCTTCCTTCTAATTCCATAGATTCTATATAGTATCCACCTCCTGGACAAATTAAAACAGCCTGTTTAGTTGTATAGTTATTTGTAGGAAAATATACTGTAATTTCAGGGACAGAAATACCTTTTAATGCACCTGAATATTCTTTATCAAGTTCTTCAACAACATTACTCTGTTTGCTATTTGGTATAACTTTTTCATACAAAGGCAGTCTAACATCCTGACTGTATGAAATATTATTTACGAATATGGATAATGAGATAACCAATAAATGTTTTATAGCCATACTTCTTATTATTGTTTAATTATAATTTTTGTAACCATAACTCCAAATTTTCTTTCCATGAAGAAAGATGCTTACTTGTAGGCACCAACCCATAACCATGTCCTCCAACGGGTAAAATATGCAATTCAGCTGATACATTATTTCTACGCAAAGCTTGATAGAATAAAATGGAATGACGCACAGAAACAATTGAATCGTTTTCGGCATGTGAAATATATGTTGGTGGAGTGTTTTTGGTAACATGTTGTTCATTTGAAAAATATTGCAACTGTACTTTATCAGGATTGTTGCCCAAAAGTGTTTTTTGTGTACGAGTTGCAATAGTTGAATCTAAAAAAGTAATAACCGGATAAAGCAGTATCATAAAATCAGGTCTACAACTAAATCTTTCAACAATATCTTTCGAATTTAAGTCTCCATTGTCGAAATGAGTGGCTAATGTTGATGCTAAATGCCCTCCAGCAGAGAAACCCATTATTCCAATTTTTGAAGGATTGATATTCCAACTTACAGCATTGGCTCTTACCATTCTCATTGCCCTTTTAACGTCAATTATAGGTGATAAGTAAGGTATTTTAGAGGTTTCCAAAGATGGCAACCTATAATTCAATACTATCCCTGCAACTCCAATACTATTAAAGTATCTCGCAACATCAGTTCCTTCAACAAAATTATCATAAGATAAAAATCGATAACCACCACCGGGACAAATAACTACTGCCCGACCAGTCGTATATTTCTTTTGAGGCAGATATACAGATATTATTGGTTTTTCAACATCATATAGCCATGTAAAATCGCCTTTTACTAATCGTTCTTTTTTACGTGAATGTTTCGAATTAGGTATTTTACCCTTAAATAATGGAACAGTATATTCTTGTCCTGACACAAATGCCGAGACAATGAAAAAAACTATCAAATAAAAAGTTTTATATAACTTAGGGTAAATTGAAAAGTATAATCTCATATTTTTTAGAATTAAAATAAATGCTTCTGAGCTTTATTCATATCAATTTCGTTCTCCCACTTTGAAACAACAATACCTGCAACTGCATTGCCTATGAAATTTGTAATTGATCTTCCTTCGGCCATAAAACGGTCAATTCCTAATATTAATGCAATAGCGCCTACAGGAATTGACCCAGTTATTGGTAGTACAGCGGCTAGAGTTATAAAACCGCTCCCTACTACACCAGCAGCTCCTTTTGATGTAATTAATAAAACTAACAATAACGATATTTGCTCACTTAAACCCATAGGAGTATTAGTCGCTTGAGCTAAAAACACTGCTGCCATTGTAAGATATATGGAAGTACCATCCAAATTGAATGAATAACCCGTTGGAACAACTAAGCCAACCACAGACTGAGAACATCCCGCATTTTCTAATTTTGTTATCAAATTGGGCAGAGCTGCTTCAGATGAAGCAGTTCCCAGCACAATGAATAGTTCATCCCTCAAATAACGAACTAGTTTAAACAAACTGAATCCGAAATACTTTAGGACGCCTCCTAATACAAATACAATAAAAATAAAACATGTAATGTAAAATGAAATCATTAAACTTCCTAATTGTATTATTGAGCCAAAACCATATTTACCAACAGTGAAACTCATAGCACCAAAAGCTCCTAGGGGCGCAACATACATAATAATTTTTATGACAGCAAACAAGCCTTTTTCAGTTGATTTAATCAGCTGAACTATTGGCTTGCCTGCGTCGCCAATTTTTGAAAGAGCGATGCCAAAAAGTATTGAAAAAAACAGAATCTGAAGCAGGTCTCCTTTTGCCAAAGCATTAACTATATTATCAGGAATTATATTCATGAAAAAGTTTAAATTGTCGTGATTATTGACCTGTTCAATGTATTGATTAACTTTATCGGTTTTTAAAGTGGTAGAATCAATATTCATACCTACTCCTGGTTTTAAAACATTAATAATAATCAAACCTATAATTAGGGCTATTGTCGAAAAAATTTCGAAATAAACAATGGCTTTAATACCAACTCTTCCTACTTTTTTGGTATCCTGTATACTTGCAATCCCGCTTATTATTGTGCAAAAAATAACAGGCCCGATCATCATTTTAATCAAACGTACAAATGCATCGCCTAAAGATTTAAGAGTTACTCCTATGATAGGAAAAAAAATACCAATTAAAACTCCAAGCATTATGGCTAATAATACTTGAAAATATAGACTTTTAAAAATTGACTTCATTTAATTTTACGTATGTAAGGTTTCAATATTTTTGACCAGCATTCATATCCGTTTTCATTCAAGTGAATACCATCTTTTGTTAGCGAATCAATTATTAATCCATTATTGCCTAAAAGAAATCTGTTTACATCAATGAATACGCATTTTTCTTCAACACTAATTCTTTTAATTCCAAGGTTTGTTTGATTTATTATTGATTTTAATTCAACTCGACTTGTTGGTAATATCGTCTGAAGAAAAATTGAAGTTTTTGGACTGCCTTTTTTTATTTTCAAAACTATTTTACGGATATTTTCTATTGTTTGATCAGCATTTCTGTTACACCCATTAATGTCATTGATACCAATCATTAGAAATATTGCTTTCGGCTGGCAAAAACAAATCTCATCAATTCTTTCCATTATGCCTTCAGCAATATCTCCTGCAATTCCCCTGTTCACAATTCGGTTGTCATTTAATCGTAATCTCCAATCTTTTCCACCCTCAGTTATGCTGTTACCAACCATCACAATATTTATATGATTCACAGGTTCTGTTTTAAATTCCTGAATTCTTTCCATATAATGATTTTTGGACCATTCACTAACACAATCATATTCAAGACTTTTAGCAGGATACAGGCTATCTGGAGCAATAGGTTGTAAAGTAACATCAGATTGCTTGATAAAATGATGTTTTACAAGGAATTGAGTCATTTCAGTGATAGTTGGCAAAAAATTGCGATTGCTATTGGGCCAATCACAAGAATGTCCTGCATTTTTTACTGTTATAAGCTGAACATCTGAACCCACATTTTTAATAGCATTTACAAAAGTGATAGCATCTTTATAAGTCGTGATTGAGTCAAGAGTACCATTTGAGATAACTGTAGGTGGCCATCCCTTTTTCACATTATTTATGGGAGAGAACTGAGGATATTTCAAAAAAAAATCTTTTCTAAACCCTAAACCTGTAACAGGATTATGTAATAATAAAGCATTCGGGACAGTACTAATTGTCAAGTCTTCTCCATAAGCATCACCTCCTGCCAAAAAAGTACAGGCAGCTAAATGCCCTCCTGCCGAACCTCCGGCAACAATAATTTTCCTCGGGTCAATTCCAAGCTCTTTTGCGTGCATTCTTACATATCTTACAGCAGATTTGGCATCTTCAATACATTCTAGTATTCCAGTTCCATGTTTTGATTTTACACGATAATCGGCCGAAATACCTATAATACCTTGATCGCGAAACCAAGCTGCTGTCGGAAGTGTATTTTCAACATCTCCATTTACCCAACCACCACCTGTAAAATATATTACTGCTGATAATGGTTTTTTCGATGTTGAAATTGGACGTAGAAAATATAAATACAAATCAACTTGAGGCGTTTTTTTAAATAATATTTTTTCAGATAATATTTTTAAATCTGTACCAGACAATTTATAACTTTCATTTGTATGTGCCAACGAAATATTTGATTGACTTATTGATTGACTCTTTAATTCAATATGTATAATTGTTACAGTTATAAGGGTAAATATAATTTTATTTAATAGTGTCATTTTGTATATTTTTATATACGGGGAAATGTGATTTATAGACAAGACAAGGAGAGTAAAATATTCATATTTGTTTTAATTAAAAAAAATCAGAAAGTAAAAAATGTAGACGGTTAAACCATTTTAACCGACTACAATAGTAATCAAATCTTATAAAACAACTAGCTTTTGAGAGTAAGCTTTATTATTGGTTTGTGATGTCAAAAAATATACTCCTTTCAACAAATTTAATTCGTCACAACTATATGTTTGTGAAACACTAGCCTGTTGAAATGTTCTGATTTTCTTTCCTGTAATATCAAAAATAGATATCACTGGGTTTTGTGATAAAAGCTCTTCAGCCATTTTTAAAACAAACTTTTTGTTTGTTGGATTTGGATAAATTGTAAATAATTGTGAATTTGAATCAATAGGTGATTTAACATCAGTAAAAATTGATTTAGAAAAGAGCTCAACAAGACCATGTGCATACCAGCGAGCCAAATAGTCATTTGGATGTAAGGAGTTTGAAACACAAGAAACTACACCTTTCCTTTGGTACAAAACATCGCTCATTGCAGTCATATCCAACGTTACAACCCCTGATGAATAAGTTGATTCAATAGCCTTAAACTGATCAGTTAGTCCTTTCATTAAATTTGCACCTCCGCTGGGAGATCCATCTCCACCATCATCGGGTAGCATATTCCCTACTAAAATTATTTCTACATTTGGGTTTCCTGCTTTTAACTTATTTACAACACTTTGAATACTGTTTTTAAAGGATGCATTACTTGTACCCCAAATATCATTCATGCCATGATCGACCAACACCAAGTCAGGATTGTTGGGGACTACCAAAGCATTTACATATTGATCGGCCCAAGCAGCTGTTTTGCCACCTACCGAAGCATTAAATACTGTTATCTGACTTCCGAATATTTTTTGAAGTTGTTCGGAAAACAAATCCACATAACTATGCATATAAGGAGCTGTCGGGGTAAAATTCTTATCATCGCCTGCAAATCCACTTACATTTAACCCTGCAGTAATACTCATACCTAATGCACCTATAGTAATTGGTTGTTTGTTTTTGAGTTTTGCCATTACTTTTGGCAGTTTATCACCTTTATATGTTAATATTGACGGAACATTCCAAACTGTTCGGTCAGGTATATAAGTTACACAAACCCACGATCTAGCCCCTGTATTTGTCAATCCATTAGGGGTTCCATTTCCCCTTTTTCCAGCTAAAATTGAAACATTAGTAGACATGCGAGATGCAACCTGAGTAATTGTTCGTCCACTTACTGTATAGTCAGTGCCTTCGGTATATGTAATGGCACCGTTATAGCTTTTTACAGAAAGAATTTTCTTGGGTTGATATAAAAGATTTGCATTCTTTGTGATGCGCTGTTCTAAAGCAATTGTATTCAAAGATGTTACAATCAATTCATTATAAATTGTATCTGCCGACATGAATGGTCTCATATATTCGTTCTTATTGTGAGTCGGTGCCTGACCTGAATAATTTGGAAACTCCCAGTATCCACCACTAGATGGAGTTACAACTACCCAGGCAGCCTTTGCAGGTGTACCTGACCATCCAGCTTCAGTGGCATTAACCGACAATAATTGGTTGCCAGCAGAATCGTAAAAAACACAACTACCACCGGCATAATAAATCATATTCGGAGTTGCTGGTACTGCTCCTGGTGGTACTGCAGTGTTTGTTTTAATTTCGGCAATTGTAAATACTGGCAAAAATAATAGGATTGCAATGAAAAGTAAATTCGCTTTTTTCATGTTATTAAATATTATATTAAATAAATTGATTACAATAATATATACACATTTCACTTTGAAAACATTTACTCAATATGAAACTTTACCAATTACATCTACAATCATTTTTGGCTGGTATTTTATATTTTAACATCAATTCGTGAGTACCTACTGAACTTCTAATAAAACTATTCACAGGAAAATCAACACTATAAACAAGTTGTAATTTCTTATTGATATCGAAACCAATGATACCTCCCAAATCTCGCCATGTGCGATAATAAATTCCAATCTGAAAAACATTTGACAAAGGATGTGGTTTAAAATAACCATTTACATTAATTTGTAACTGACCTATTCCCATATTTGATTTTCGGTAATAATTGAAATTATAACACACACCGTAACCGATATTAAAGTAGCTTCTAATATCATCTTTGTAGTTAAAATATAAATAATTGGAGTTAAGTATAAGACGATCATTTTGGGGGTTGAACACCGAAAATATGTTTTGTCCTGAGAGGCCTATTACATAGTTTCTTGTATATAATTGAAATCCAATATCTGAATCAAAGTCTGTCGAAATTTTTAATTCGTTTAATGCAAATTCATCATTTGGATTTGAAAGTTTAACCTTTTCAATATCAAAGGATTGGTTACGTACTGTAAGTCCACTTCCTAATTGTAGATGTGCATCTGGACCAATAACAACAGAATACGAATATGTTAATGTTGCGTTTGTTGAAAGTGTATAGTTAAAATGGTCTGTTATTAATTTTAACCCCAGTTGTGACCTTTTTTCGTTATTGAATAGTGTAAATGATCCAAATGTTGTTGATGCAGACCCTGGTATTCCAAGTAAATCCTTTCTAATAGCAACGCTTAAATCAATATAGCTTGATTCGTTTATTGCTGCTGGATTAATATAATTAGCATTATCCCAAAAATTATTTAATTGGATATTTGATTGAGCTACACAAATACCAGTATAAAAAATAACAATAAAAATTAATACTTTAAATCTTGTCATTTAAATCTATCTGATTAATGTAACTACACCAAACTTTCTATCAATAACGCTTCCCCATTTTTCTTCAATAATGTAATAATAAGTATCTCTGGCCAATAACTTACCCTTAGATGTACCATCCCATCCGTTATTACCTTCAAAAAGTAGAATGTGATTTCTATTGAAAATTTTTATTTTTACACCCTCCATAAAAATGTCATTAGTTCCATCTCCATTTGGAGTAAATGTATTGATTTCTTCATCCTTCTTCTTCACCATAACTGTCCGTATCACATTTTCAGTTGGACCTTTACAACCAATAGCCATAACTTGTATGTCAACTATTCCATAAAAGCCGGCTCTCCATGTCATTACACCTGATTTATTGTCAATTATTCCTGCAAGTGGATTGCTTACTGTCCAATGTAAAAGTGTGCTATTCTTAGATTGACTAAAATAATATGTTTCATTTGTTTCATTTGTAATCTGAGAACTTGGCTCACTTCCTGATAAAACAATTATATCAGAAGGTTTTTCGACATTGGGCAATACAATCATAGTAACCGTATTCGATACAGCAGGGCTTCCAACAAGACATGGCGTGGCATTGCTTGTGAGGCTAACACTCACTTTATCACCATCCGAAGGGATGTATGTGAATAATGGTGAGTTTGTTCCTACTGCTGTTGTTCCCACATACCATTGATATACTGGATTTGTTCCACCATTTACGGCTGTGGCTGTAAAGCTTACCTGAGTTCCCGAACATACCGAATTCTTATCTTCAATAATCGATACTCCTGCTTGCTGATTGGGCAATACAATCATAGTAACCGTATTCGATACAGCAGGGCTTCCAACAAGA
>CAYXQZ010000013.1:0-26987 GCA_964466415.1 uncultured Paludibacter sp. | reverse complement strand
CCGAACATACCGAATTCTTATCTTCAATAATCGATACTCCTGCTTGCTGATTGGGGTTTATTGTAACAGTTCTTTTTACTTTTGGTGAAGGTCCATTACATCCATTTGCTGTCACTTCAATATCTACAACCCCCACAAAATCATTTGCCCATACCATTAAGCCGCTATTTGTATCAATATTTCCTGCTAAAGTATTGGAAATTGACCAGTTAAATCCCGTATTATTCGAAGCCGTTGTTGAATATTTTGTAATGTTACCTAAAGTTTTGCAGATTGGTTCAACACCCGACTCAATACTAATTGCTGTAGGTGTTCCTACTGTTGGAGTTACTGTTACAGGAAGTATTTTTTCATCACTCTTTAAATTACATCCATTTTCAGCAGTTACGACGATATTTCCAGATAGTGTGCCAATATCTACAGTAATACTTAATTCATTTGACAAAGTTTGCACTGTATTTCCTGTAACTAAGGGCGTCACGATATTCCAATCGGGTGGTACAGTCCAATTGTATTTAGAAGCATTTGAAACTGCCGAAATTGTATAAATTTGAGATTTTGTATCCTGACACATTGAATTAACACCTGAAATAGTTGCAGGTGGTTCAGGTTTATTCATCTCCCACGCCCCTTTAAAAGGTCCGGATAACGATCGCTGTACGTCTACAATGTCGTTTTTTACTGTAGGTAAAGGTGTACCTAATAAACTATTACATATCTGAAAATCAATAATTTTCACAGATCCATTACTGCTATAAACAGTTGGTTGAAAATTTGGATTAATATTCTGATTTTGAGGTACTCCATTGCCTGTTCCAGCAATAATTGGGAAACTATTGATATCTACACCAGAAGCCCCAGCCATAACTCCACCTACACCTGGTGCGTAATAGTTATTATAATCTAATGATAAATTTGTATTTGAATTATAATTGAAATAAGCTGCATAATGTAAACTTATTCCACCATTTGTTGAACGATTATTTACAAAAATATTATTACGAATATCACGTATATTGCTATTTGATTTACTATACAATGCGTAAGATTTGTTTAAAATGTCAGCATCAAGTGTTACACCACCTAAGTAAACAGTATTATAATATATTTTATTGTTATTATTTGAAAGTCCATCTTCATAAATTCCATAAATCGTTGAATTATATTTATTAGTTCCACAACCCAAACTGATGATATTATTATGTATTGTATTTACTCCCGAAAATGTTCGAATTCCTAAAAAACTGGCATCCGCGGATATACTGTTTATCGAAAAAGAATGAATAAAATTTTTACTTACCTCACAATTATTATTTGAACCTCCATCCAGCCCCAGACCAATAATTTTTGCAGCAATACTTCCTTCAATATTCGGACAATTGAGTTCGGAAATTATATTGTTAGAAATAATACTATTTGTGCCGGCTCTGTGATAAATACCAAATATACTTCCAGAAAAGGCATTATTTGTGTTTGATAATTTCGACACATTATTGTTTTGAACAGTACATTTCACTCCTGCAGTATATATACCAATAACTGATGCAGTAAGGTTGCCCGGCGTAAAAACATTCCACAAAGTTGTAGGATTTATATTTGCAATAGATAAGTTTTGAATTGTATTATTTGTTACGGAATTGGTGCCGGATAAAGCAGCAACACCATAAATTGAACCTTGCTTAGTGTTTTCTGTTGCATTATGTAGATTAGAAATTGTATTTGTAGAAATGGAAACAGTACCATTTCCATCAATATATACAGCAGCCAAAATCTGTTGTTTTGAACCAAAAGAGTTTATTAAAGATGGTGAGGTTGTCCGTATACTCAATGCTGTGGTCTTGCTGCCAATCAAATTATTGCTGATATCAACCGAACTACTTGTTGAACTCCAAATTCCATGAAATGAAGCTGCTTCATTAGCACCTACAGCGTTTACTGTAAACGAACCTATTACATTGTTTTGAATCTTTGCTTTTGAATTATACTTAATACTAATACCTGAAACAATTCCTGTATATCCAGGCAATGCACTGGCACCATTTACGATTACAGATCCGATGCCAGTGCCAGAACCAATAGTATTTCCTATTGAATCACCAATACTTACATCGCCACCCCCAATACGAATCCCACTCCAACAAAGGTAATCATCCCAACTATCATCTGCCATAGTCC
Source organism: uncultured Paludibacter sp. (assembly GCA_964466415.1). GTDB lineage: Bacteria > Bacteroidota > Bacteroidia > Bacteroidales > Paludibacteraceae > Paludibacter. The sequence goes on along the minus strand of CAYXQZ010000013.1, from coordinate 24,812 downwards.
AATATATATTACCAATTTTATTGTTTTGTATTGTTGCTTTTTTCCCTGGCTCCATATTTATAGCAATACCGGCAAATGTGCTTCTTACACTTGTAGAAGTATATAAACTACCTAAACATTCTGAGGAATTGCCTCCAATATAGTTATCAATTATCTCAATGTCTGACGTACCAATACAATTTGAATAAGATCTACCCCACAAGTCAGTTTGGCCTATAAATAGTGGTCGAATATTGGTACTATAACCATCAGTTATAGGCAGAGTCGATGTTTCAAAAAAGCTGTTTCCTTGTATTTTCCAACTTAAATTATAATCATTAATGTAAATATTTGTTGACAATTGAGTATTGTAACCATTCATGACATCAACGAAATGATTATTTTTTATCAGATTACCTTTATTCTCTTTCCCTGATTCGCCTTCTGAGTATATGGCAGATGACGGTCTGCCGGATGTTCCAGCATTTGTAAACCTGTTATTTTGTATAGTATTATTGTTATTTCCCGTTGAAGTGCTACTGCCCGAAAAAACCAATGCTCCTAATTTTCCGGCTGTTGCAATATTATTCTTAAAACCACTTGCATTTTGTATGACTGAATACTGAATTGTGTTGTTTGATGCACCGTTCAGTAACTGGATCGTAGCAGCTGCAGGGGCATTATTTCTGTTTATAAATATCAAATCAGGGTCCATTCCCACACCATTAACACTACCATTTATTTCAATATTCCTTGAGCCATCAAGCTGTACAAGAGGAGTTGCGATATTTCCACCTACACTTAACCCTGATATCGTTGGATAAATTTTAATACTTTTGTAATCAACTACGCCGTTTGTTCCACTACCAAGTAGCTGTGCTGTTGTTTGTTCTGACACACTTGCTGTTAACCGAACTTCAAAATTTCCGGTAGGGCACGAAGCTCCGGTTTTAAGCTCACCGGTATTAAAGGCAGAAAATGCAGCACCTAAGTTCGGATAAGTCCCTAACAACGAAGTTTGATTTTTCTCATAAACTTTTACCGGCAGGTCTAGTACTATTTCAACCGCCCCCATAGTAGGTGTACTTTTTCTGGTCTGTTCATAAAAATCTACCAATCCGACACTTGTTGTTATGCCCGAAAGCGTATAATTTTTTGGGGTATATCCCGTGGGGGTATTTCCAACAGAAATAAAAGCGGGATTTTCATTTTTGCTTGCAAAATCCATGAGTACATTCTCTTTCCATGTTGATAGATTTGTTATATCAACCCCGTAATAACCAAACATTCCACCTTCAGTTTGAGTTGCACACACAAAATAATCGTTAAAATCTAAAGTAAGTGTCGCATTATCTGCTTTATCAAAGTAAATGGCGTAGTTTAGGCTATTTCCTCCCTGTGTTTTCCTGCTATTGTAAAATATATTATTTCTGAAATCGCGTGTATCATAATTGTACGAACCTCCATGTTTGCTCATCAAACAATAAGTTTTTGAATCTCCACTCGGTAAAGTGCCTCCTATTGATACGGTATTGAAATACACTTTATTCGTTCTTTGGAAATCACCTAAATCGTACATGCCGTAAATTGTAGTATTTGTGGCCGGAGCTGAAAAACCTAAGCTTATGATATTATTAATGTAGGTATTCGAGCTTGTAGAAAAATACATACCATAAAAATTAACTCCGGATGAGTTTGGATGTACATTGAAATCGTATATTGTATTAGATGAAATTGGAATCTCGGCATCACATTCAACTTTCAATCCATAAACATTGGATATTGATGAATTGTCATTATTGGGTATTGAAAAATTATAAACTTTATTTTGGGTTAATGTTGTTCCGGCTTTAGTTGTTGTTTTTAACGCAATACCTATTAAATCTCCCGTGTAGGCAGCATTGTTTGCTTTAATATCATAAATTTTATTTTTAGATATTCTTGCAGACGTGCCTTTGGCATCTATTCCCGTAATTTTCATCTTATTTCCATTGCCTTCAATAAGATGAATTATATTGCTTTCAATAAAATTGTTCCCTGTAATAACTTTAACACCTACTACCTCACCTAAAGTGAAATGGTCTGAATTGTTTGATAAACCGGTAATTTCATTTCGCTTAATGGAAGCATTTGCTGTTACTGCCGCTGCTGAATATATTCCATACACCAATTGGCTTACAGCGCTTGAAGTAGCTTTTGTAACAATACTTTGTGATACTCCACCAATTTTATTATCGCTAATATCTATGTTGTTACACAAGTTTCTTATAGCATAAAAACTGATTCCCTTGGTTGGAAACAAAGTATTATTAGTTGCAACTGAACCGATATTATTTCGTAAGCAATTTACTGTAGCATTAGTTCCTTCAATGTTTATTCCGTATGTTAGTAAAGTTTCTGCATTACTTGTAAACAAAACATCCTCGGTAGATGTGGCATCTCCTATTGAGTTATCAAGTAAATCAACTTGTTCTGCACAAGCTGAACCAATCATTATCCCCACGCAAAGTTTTGGATTGAAAAGGTCGTTGTAATTCCACTCAATATTTTTAATCGTATTACCTTGTATTGTGCTCTTAGAGCCAACTCCATCGGTATTTAATGCAATAGCAATAAATGATTTTGATTTGGCACTATTTTTCAATTTAACGCCTCCACAACTGGGCAGACTTCCTCCAATAAAATTATTCTTTACACTCATCGATGATGTCCCTGTTGCAGGTTTTATTGCAGTATTATTCTTATCTGATATAAATATTGCAAAATATTCACCTCCATCAATAGTGGTATTTTGTTCCGTATCATAAAAATGATTCCCTATAATACTCCAATTTGATGAATATCCTTTTATCCAAACCCCGTAACTGCTGTATAAAGGATTAAAACAATTTACAAAGTTGTTATTTTCAATAATATTGTTAGTATTTGGATTACCAGGGCTTCCGTAAGAGTAAATTGAATGTGTAGGACGATTTCCCAATGCATTAGTTATTCTACTTTGAAAAATTATGTTGGAGTTATTTCCTCCGGTGCCAAATAATATAATCCCACTTGTAGTGGATCGGTGAGAACCCTCAATGACACAATATCGTATTAAATTATTGGATGAGCCATTACTGAACTTCAAAGTTGATGTAGATACTCCTGATGTTGTATTTTCATTCCTTATAGTTAAAGCTATATCATTCTGATTGCCAACCCTTCCATCAATAATTACATTTTTTACTCCATCAAAATCTATTAGCTGGTTTGGTGTGTTTCCTTTTATTATTGCATTTGCAAGTGTAGGTTTTATCGTAAGTGATATCCAATTTTTATTTTGAAGAGAAGCTGTAGTAGCTCCCTGGTCGGCTATACCATTGATAGATATATTGATTGTACGGGATGTCTGATCATTCAGGTTAATTTGATCAAAAGCCGATTTAAGAGTAGAATATGAGTTGTCAGCTCCATTTGACCCATTTACAATTACTTGTGAGGAAACTGAAAACGACAAAAATAAAACTATCCATATAAGTATATTTTTAATAATAATACTTTTTCTCATATTATTTCGATTAAAGGATAACTATACACAAATACGAAAGATGTAAAGCAAGACAATGCCGATGTGATTAGTAATATCTATTTCACATCGGCACTTCAAAGTTAACAATCAGAAATTTATTATAAAATAATTTTTTGACATTGATTAACACCATTAGTTTTAATCACATAAAAACCTATTGGTAGCTTCATTGGTAAAAGATGTTTAGTATTTCCATTCAGCAAAACTGATGCAACTTTACTACCATTTACATTAAAAATTTCAATCAGCTGAGAACCTTCTAGTTCAGACAAATCAATAATTGTATTTGATTTTGTTGAATATACCCTAACCAGAGTATTTGATTTTGTTGTCCTTTCTATCTCAGTAGTTGATGATAGCTCATAAGCACCCATGTCCGGTGTTGCATCCCTGTCGAAACCGCGTTGGTCTTTTGTTTGCAATCCTGAACTTGCAGCTACAGGATTAACTGCTATGGTCGCTGTTACCAATGCATGTGTCTTTGTATGGCTTCCATCGGGCAATATATTACTTCCTCCATTGTCTACCAATGTGTTGAGTATTGTATTTATATTAGTTGCTTGTGCCAAAGTTTGATTTTCTGCTGTTACAGCGCCTGCTGCACCAAAGGCTACAGTTCCGGCACCAACTAAGTTCCGACCAGTGGCTGAGCCCAGGTTAGCAGTCGGGATATTAATGTCGCGGGCGTTGTTCGTGCTCGACGGATTATTGCCTGCAACAATACAATAATTTAAAATTGTCGTTCCCGAGTTTGGCGAATAAATTCCACCGCCTGTTGATGTTGAAATGTTTCCTGTACTATTATCCGTTATTGTACAATTGTTTAATGTTACTGTATTGGTTAATACATTGGTCCCGCCTTCGTTTATACAAATACCAGCACCTCCATCAGCTTTACCAGTATTTCCTGAAATGGTACAGTTAGTTATACTGCAATTATCTACAACATTAGTTGATGCACCTTTTATTGTTATCCCTCCTCCATTTTGGTATGTATAAGGACTTAAAACACTGCACGAGATATTTCCACTCACCGTACTGTTTGTCATAGCAAGTTTAGATTTATTTGTACTGTTTCCTGTCGGAACAACAATAGCCCCATTATAACACTTATTATTTGTAAATGATGAATTAGAAATAGTTAAATTTCCGACATGTATACCACCCGTAACTGTCCCATCTGTATTGGTATTATTATCAAAAATAGAACGGTCGATAGATACAGTTGGTACGCTTGCTAAAGTTGTTGAGTAAATCGGTGCATAAACGACCGGACCGCCAGTATTGCCGGAAAAAGTACAACTTGTAAGTGAGATTGCTATCGCACCCGGAGTTGAACTTGTTGATATGACTGAACCTGCTGTTGTAGTATTCGAGTTGCCGGTCATGGTACAACCCGTGCAATTCAGTGTGCCATTTTGTTGGTATATGGGGGCTCTGAATGCACCACCTCCTTTATTATTGATAACCTGGCAGTTATTTAGGTTAATTGTAACACCAGTTACAGCTAAATTAACTTTCAACGCACTGGTTCCGGTAACATTACCTCCATTAAAAATAATATTATAAAAAGTGTAGGTTGTATTATTTGTTGCAAAATTTAAACTTGCAAAATTTCCACCTTTTATCGTAACTGCAGATCCACCTAAAGAGTTAAACGTGAGATTTTTAGTTGGATTGGGTAATGCTGTACCTAATGTGATATCAGTCGGTGTTCCGCTAAAGGTGATTGTACTTGAAGCATCTGTACTCGCATTGGCATCACTTATAGCTTTGCGGAGTGTACCAGCTCCTGTTCCATCGGTATAAACCGATACATCAAAATCAGCTGCAATGGAATTAATTACTATTGCTGTAAGAAAGTAAGTTAGTAAAATAAAATGTTTCATGTTTAATTAAATTATTAGTTTATAATAGATACACATTTCAATTGAAAAACATTTAATCTTGAGTATTAAATATTTCAATTTTATGAAGTAATTGAGTATTTAATATTACATTATATTTTTTTTTCAGGTTATCAATCCATTTTTGTTCAAAATCCTTTAAATAATCATCAAACACAATAGATTTAATTAATTCATAATCAGAAGGGATCCTATTTAACACCTCTCCTTTAACAAATATATATGGAAATATTGCATTGGAATTATTTATTTTTACCTTTTTATCTTTAAAAATATATTGATCAACAGCAGCATTCATCCCTTTGGTAAAAACACCGCTTTCAACTTGTAATACTTGATTATCCTTTGAATTAAAGCGATTTAAGCATACACCCACCGTTTCATTATTAATATTGTTTTTAAATAATTTCTTTAACATTTTGTATATTTCACTATCTTTACAATAAAATATTGTACCCTTAAAATGTGGTTCATCCCAATCATATTTCGATTTATTTGAATTGAAATAGTTAATAATTCGTTGTCGATTATTTTTTTCCACTAATCCTTTTAATTGCTCTATTTCAAACAACATCATTCCATCATAATATTCGTTCAGTTGATATCTGTATTGAGGATATATTTCGGGCAGCTTTGATTTTTCATATTTAAAAAGAATATATTTTGTAAAATCCTGAAATTTAGCTTCAATACTACTTTTTTCATCAATTACAGCCTTTGAATCCAAATTTAGAATGTAATTAACAAAATCATGCTGTGTGTATTTCTGATCTGCAAATTCAAAAAGAATCTTATCTGATTTAATTACATGCAATAAAATTGAGTCCGATTTCGTTTTTACATCCAACAGACTTCCAATTTCGTTTAACAATGAGTTGTAATATCTAAAATGATATTTACTTTTCAGTTTATTTAAAAATGAGTTGTTTATAATTTCTATACGATCTGTTTGATTAATTTTTTTTTCAAGGTATTCCTTAATTTCTTTATATGGCCGGGGACCATGTTTATCGATTAACTGGATTATATGGTAACCATAAGGAGTTTGGAAAGGTATAGAATAGTCACCTATGTTTTTTAAATCAAAAGCAAAATCGTTAAATATCGGAATCATTTGACCATACTTAATCCACTCTGTTAATCCTCCGGCAGATGCTGTCTTCGTTTCCTGCGAAAACTTAATTGCTAACGTGCTAAAGTCTGATCCATTCTTCAATTCATTATATATACTGTCAATTAATGACTTTGCAGTTGTTTTTGTCGAGTCCACCATGGTAGATCGCATAATGTGCCTTAACTTAACTTCTCCTATTGAATTTCTGATATCATTTACTTTTACAATATGATATCCGACATACGTTCTAAATGGATTCGAGTATTTATTAATAGGGGTTTCAAAGCAAGGGTTCTCAAATGATATACTAGTACGCAAAGCCGACACCCAGCCAATATTACCTTTGTTTTCAAATACTGTATTATCTTCCGATACCGACAATGCTACGTCTTCAAATTTTTCATTTTTAAGCCTCTGGAATGCTGAGTTTATCTTTTTTAAAGCATTAATTGTATCTTCGGCAGTTGAATTTTCGGGTATTCTAACTAATATGTGACTAATATTTACATCGTTTAGGTAGCGCCTGTATGTAAGATTTGTTATACTATCTTTAATTTGATTATCAGTAAGATATTTTTCAGTTAACCGTTCTGAATATTTTCTAAACTCATCTTTAAATGTAAGTGTGGTATCAAATTTCAATTCTTTAGCTTCTTCAACTTTAAGTTTCATGGAAACATAATCGGTCAGAAAGTTTTCAACTGTTTTTGGATTTGCAGTATTATTAGCAACAGATTTAGCATAAGCATATAAAAACTCTGATTTTGTAATCATATTTCCGTTTATTACAACAAGAATAGAGTCGTCTGAAGCAATGTGCTGACTAAATACTAGCTGTATAAATAAGAGTTGAAATAAAATCCACTTAATCCGCTGCATAATAAAGATATTTGTTGTATTTTAAATAATAACAAAAAGAATACAGTTGATACATTGTATGTATCAACCATATTCTCATTGCAAATCAATTTCTCTTGTAATTATTCATTATAAAAGAATAAATACAAATTAAGACCTTAAAAAACTATTTATTCTATTACTAATTTTGATGAAAACTCCTTTTCATTCGATTGTACTTTTAATAAATACATACCGGGTTTTAATGAACCTACATTAAATTTCATTCCATTAGAGTTTACAACATTATTAACTGTTTTAATCTCGCTTCCATCCAAACTATAAACCATAAGGTTTGCATTCGATGCAAATGAACCTTTAATCTCAACTTCCTGATTTTGGGATACTGGATTTGGAAATACCGATACATTATTTGCTTTTACTGAAATCAACGAACTTGCAATTACAGGAAAACTTTTCATGCAGTAATTGGGCCCACGACCTGAAACTCCGCCACCTTTATCATCTGATGACATATATACCTTACCTTTAGCAGGAAATGGATATATTGGAGAATCGCCAAGTGGACACGTTTTATAATAAGTTATATTAGAGGCATCACATGTTGCTCTGTCAGGATTGCTTGGATCTTTAGTTAATGTCAAAATTGCCCAGTTTGTGAAGTTAGCATCATCTGCAAACAAAAAGATATTATCCGGAACATTATTATCTAAACCTGTCAAAGTTATGATACTTTCATTATTTGTAGCATTAAACTTACTACAATAAAGTTTTGGTTTTGTATCGTCAATTTGAGCCTTATACTGATATGTACAATCTTCATTTTTTGGTTTTGGTAAATTATTAGCCGCTCCGAACATAGCCATAGCAAAAAATCCATCTCCGGTTCTTCCACCCATCTTTGGGTCGCCGGCATCAGCTGGTAATGCCATGGTAACAAGTGTTGTAGCTCCAGCCACATAGTTGTAAACTGTAATGTCACTGTATTCAGCCCACATAGCATCTTGCACGTATGCACACCATGGTTGTTTTATTCCTGTAGGCAAATTGTTAACTGTAAATTTGCGTGTTGTTTCATTCCAATTACAAGTTTCTCCAAGACATAATGCAGGATTCTTTTGATATTGAGCCATAACACTTGATAAGGTCAACATTACGGCAACCAACGATAGTAGAGTTTTCTTTTTCATTTTATTACATTTTTGTGGGCTTAATAAAGCCCGGTTATTTATTAAATTAATATTTATTGAGACCTCAATATTAATACACATTTCGTAAACTTTTCATTTATAAAGTCTGAAATTATTTTTATTTATATACATTGTTTTTAAGTTTCAAATGGACTTTTCCGAATGAAATATGTACCTGAATTATTTTGAACTATTTCATTAGGACCTGCAGGAGGCACATCCGATTCTAATTGAAGCGAAATATCATTGTCAATTCTAATTAGCTTTATTTTTGGAACATAATATTTATGTCTTTTTGTTTTTCTCATTTTTATTAAATTACATTTCAAAACTTCATATTACCTTACAAAAAACCTTCGATCTTTTATTTGCAGTTTCAACAATATATAGTCCTGATATTGCAATCGGGATTATTGTTTTAGTATTTGTTGTTAAGCCTTCAAATAACTTTTGACCGGCTATATTATATATAAAATAAACTATTGGTTGCACAGTGCTTATTACAATGTGATTGTTTTCATTTACAAATACGTGAATATTATCACTTGCTTTACTATCTATAATATTTGGAGTTGATACAACTTTAAATATTAAACTAAATCGATTAGTAGATGCATCTGTTATCGGAGCGTTAAAATTGTAATCTGCCCCTTCAGTCAGTAATGTCTCTCTATTCAGTAGTTTATCTCTAAGAATTATTTGTGTATTATTATCAAAATTCTTCAATTCCGATGTCCGTAGCACATAATTACCCGCCTTAGCTGTTACAAAACCGATAGGAATCTCAGTCGTCGAATCCAATATGCTCATACCATTAATTGCTAGTTTATCTTCCCCCACCTGAGTAAATATTTCGGGTAATGAAACTGAGTTATTGAACATTTTATGCGAATCGTAATTATCATATTCATTAACCGCATTTTCGTTAAAATAAATAAGCGTTTCGTCTACATTATTACCACTCAATACTTGTAAGCGTACTTTTGGATATTCCTCCGATTTAGCAACTTTAAACTTATTGTTTGAATCATCACGATGTTGGAGCATGCTTTTTTTAAGTTTAATGGTTTGCTCCCCACTTAGCGTGTTTTTAACACGTACCCAAAAGGCCTGTTGTGGAGGAATACATTTAGTTATGGAAGTTTTTGCAGTACCTGTAATTGTGTTTCCGCTTGTGCCATTATGAGTGCTAAAAGTATAAAAATCAGAAGTGTTATAAGTCCTGAACCACATTGATGTTTCAATAATAGGTGAATTTTCTGAGTCAGCAATAACTTTCGACCAATCAAGATAGCCCATGTATGGATTACCAATAAGGTTAAAGCCTGATTTAGCTCCGGTACCTGTACGTGTAATGGTTATTGGATACTCGATATTATTGTTTAATGTCCCTGCATAATTCAATGAAGTACTTGTATTTACCTGAGCAATATACCCTTTTCCAATTGTCATTGAATGACCACTATAATATCCTTTCCAATAGGCTGATGAGCCAGAAGGCTGTCCTTGAGTGTCATTATTACCTGCTTCAATATATTCGTAGTATCGTGTAATATCAGTTGTTGGCGAATTGGTTGAACTAATGGGTGAAGTAACATACCAGTTTCGGGCTGCATCTAAATATTGTTCAACAGTAGCACTAATTGCTTGGGCTGAAGTCAGGTTTTCATCAACAAAAGTGGCAGTGCCACTCGCACTACTCTGAAGTTTAATTCCGTTTACAGCGTTTAATGTACTTCCACTACTTAATGTTACCTCAGCTCCTGCCTGCGCCGTTATGCTGTTAATATTTATAGTCTGATTAATAGTTAACTTATTCGAAGATACCACTATATCGCTAACAGGTGTAAGTGTTAATGCACTTGCATTTGTACCGGAAGAAACTAGAATATTATTATTAGATGCATGTGGTGTTACAGAATTTGATGCCAAACTTGAGCTACTACTTCCAACTCTATTGCGGGCTGTTACAGTAAATGTATACGAAGTACTGTTTGTTAACCCATTTACAATTAAAGGTCCGGAACTCCCTGTGGTTGATATATTACCAGGATTGGATGTTACAGTATAATCTAATATAGATGCTCCGCCATTGTTTGACGGTGCTGTAAATGAAATGGATGCACGTGTATTTCCGGCTGTAGCTATAATTGAAGTCGGAGAGCCTGGTGCTGTGGCACTTATTTCATAAGCACCCATGTCCGGTGTTGCATCCCTGTCGAAACCGCGTTGGTCTTTTGTTTGCAATCCTGAACTTGCAGCTACAGGATTAACTGCTATGGTCGCTGTTACCAATGCATGTGTCTTTGTATGGCTTCCATCGGGCAATATATTACTTCCTCCATTGTCTACCAATGTGTTGAGTATTGTATTTATATTAGTTGCTTGTGCCAAAGTTTGATTTTCTGCTGTTACAGCGCCTGCTGCACCAAAGGCTACAGTTCCGGCACCAACTAAGTTCCGACCAGTGGCTGAGCCCAGGTTAGCAGTCGGGATATTAATGTCGCGGGCGTTGTTCGTGCTCGACGGATTATTGCCTGCAACAATACAATAATTTAAAATTGTCGTTCCCGAGTTTGGCGAATAAATTCCACCGCCTGTTGATGTTGAAATGTTTCCTGTACTATTATCCGTTATTGTACAATTGTTTAATGTTACTGTATTGGTTAATACATTGGTCCCGCCTTCGTTTATACAAATACCAGCACCTCCATCAGCTTTACCAGTATTTCCTGAAATGGTACAGTTAGTTATACTGCAATTATCTACAACATTAGTTGATGCACCTTTTATTGTTATCCCTCCTCCATTTTGGTATGTATAAGGACTTAAAACACTGCACGAGATATTTCCACTCACCGTACTGTTTGTCATAGCAAGTTTAGATTTATTTGTACTGTTTCCTGTCGGAACAACAATAGCCCCATTATAACACTTATTATTTGTAAATGATGAATTAGAAATAGTTAAATTTCCGACATGTATACCACCCGTAACTGTCCCATCTGTATTGGTATTATTATCAAAAATAGAACGGTCGATAGATACAGTTGGTACGCTTGCTAAAGTTGTTGAGTAAATCGGTGCATAAACGACCGGACCGCCAGTATTGCCGGAAAAAGTACAACTTGTAAGTGAGATTGCTATCGCACCCGGAGTTGAACTTGTTGATATGACTGAACCTGCTGTTGTAGTATTCGAGTTGCCGGTCATGGTACAACCCGTGCAATTCAGTGTGCCATTTTGTTGGTATATGGGGGCTCTGAATGCACCACCTCCTTTATTATTGATAACCTGGCAGTTATTTAGGTTAATTGTAACACCAGTTACAGCTAAATTAACTTTCAACGCACTGGTTCCGGTAACATTACCTCCATTAAAAATAATATTATAAAAAGTGTAGGTTGTATTATTTGTTGCAAAATTTAAACTTGCAAAATTTCCACCTTTTATCGTAACTGCAGATCCACCTAAAGAGTTAAACGTGAGATTTTTAGTTGGATTGGGTAATGCTGTACCTAATGTGATATCAGTCGGTGTTCCGCTAAAGGTGATTGTACTTGAAGCATCTGTACTCGCATTGGCATCACTTATAGCTTTGCGGAGTGTACCAGCTCCTGTTCCATCGGTATAAACCGACACATCAAAAGTAGCAGCAGAACTACTCAATACAATACATAGAAGCAAAATAGTGATAATTGAACTTGCTTTCATAAAATTTATGTGTTAGTGGGTTATTTATCTAAATACACATCTCACAATCAAAACATTTAAAGAAAACTGACAAAAATATCGGTTTACTTTAAAAATAAAATTTTAATGAAATGAAGCACCCAATTATTCAATAATCAACTTTGTGTTCGAAATAGTATTTTGGCATTTGATCGACACAACATATATACCGGCATTCAGATTATTTTTCCCGAACAAAAAATTATCATCGTCTGTTTCTATAGACAACAATTCTCTTCCTGCCAAATCTGAAACAGAAATATTTACTTTGTCATAATTTGAATTGGAAAATTCAACAAGGAAAACTCCTTTACTTGGATTTGGGATAATTTTTACATTTCGGTTTGCCATTGCAGAAAATATTGAATTTGCTTTTTGATATTCACATGCGCCTATATCAACCTTTGCACCAGAAAGCACCGAATTCCCAAAGTAATCTCGATTTCCTAAAGTAAAACCTTGAAAAGTTGTCAGGTCAAGACCCTTGTCAACTGCCGGCGAATTGTTTGGTATTTTATAATAAGCTAATTTTTCGGGCGCCAAAGGATAAATAACAGGAGCTGAATTACTAACATCTGTCAGCAATGGATCTGCAAAAATACCTGTAGGTGTAGACCCGTTCTTTTCTCTACCGGTTCCGTTTTGCCATGTAGTAAGTGAATTGTACGATACACCACCATAGCTAACATCGAATGACGAGCCTGAAGACCAATACAAATTATTAATAAATTTTGGATTTGATGATACAAACGATGCAGGTATAGTTATCAAAGGTATTGAGCCTGTTGTTTGAAAGATATTGTTATAACACTCAAAACCCATCATCGAATTTCCATAGTCCGACATTTGCAATGCACTAAAGGATGGATAATTATTGCTTGATGAAGGGGTGACATATACAGTATTATTATAAAACTTTAATCCATCCCATACAGTACCAGGGGCAGTAAAAAGTGTAATGGGGCTATTATTTGTACGTGCATCGTTTATGCTAATGTTATAACGAACAATATTATTTTTCCAATCACGTGCACCCTGAAAATTTCCTAATAAGATACCTGCTCCATCATTGTCGTGCGAATAGCAATATTGAATGATTGAATTGGTTACTCCACCATCTAAATCAAAACCTAATCCATCACAACCTTTGCCTGATCCTGAATAATTTTGATAACTTTCGCAAAACTGAATATTTGCATTATTTGCCGACCAAACCCAAATACCGCCTGGCCCTCCACAGGCAGTATTAAACTTTCCGTTTTTATACGTTACACATCTTTCAATAAGTGCAGAATCTACTTGTGCCAAAACAATACCACTGCCTTTATGACCATTTGCCGAATATCCAAAAATATTATATACCTCACAATTAGTTACTCTAATATTATAGTTTTGATAAACATTAGGTATGTCATAACCCCATGAAGTAATTCCAATTTCCCTGCAATCAAAAACCTTGCAGTTATCAACTACTACTCTTTTAAAACCAGCAGTTACAGTTGAGTTCCAATCTGAATAAAACCGGATACCACAGTTTCCAAAATTTGAAACTTCTACATTCTTTATTTGAATATTGGAGTAATAACCAGTGGCACTATTTGTATAAAACAATACGCCATCAGCATTTGCACTTGTACCAGCCATTCCACGAAAAATCAGGTTTGATATGTTTATGCCTTGTGTATTGGTAGCTTTGAAACCTGCAACTGTTGAAGTTGTGGTTTGAATTGTTGCCCTACCGGTGCCATACGACGAAAAAGATACAGGTCTCAACACATCATTTGCATCAGATTGATCTAAAATAATATTTCCTGAAAATATCTTTCCTCCTTCAAACAATACAATATCACCTGGTAATAACACTGTACTATTTATTTTTGCAGGCGTTTGCCATGCTGTTGCTATACTTTTCCCATCATTTGTGTTCGAACCAGTCGAGCTAATATAATAGGTAATAGCATTTGCGTTAAATTGCAAAACACAAAGAAAAAAACAATACAATAATAGAGAAATTTTTTTTGTTGTCATATTTTATTTATTTAAAACTACCCCTTAACTTACATATAGTAAATTAGATATTATGATTAATTTATCGCCATTTATTTTTCCAACTGATAGAAACTTTATTTCCTTCAAAAGTAATTGGCAACCAAACATATAATGACTTTTCTAAATCAGTCTTATTCCAGCGGTCAGCCATAAAAATATATGTGTCTGGCTTATCTTGAACTGGAATCACATAAGTGCTTTGTGAGTTAAATGTTATACTACTATTTTTACCTACACAAGGATTGTAGGGAACCGTCCATTCACCCCATATAGAATCAGAGCAAATAATTGATGCTGCATTCGGAGCCCAACCGCTACAAGCAGAAGTGATTAGATAATACTTATTTCCACGTTTAAACATTGCTGGAGCTTCGCGATGTTGATTGATAAGAATTCTCTTCTCGTTGTTTGTATGTCTCAGATAATCATCAGTAAGTTGAACAATTCGCATTGTGGCATTCGTTTCGGATGAGAATATATGATATGCTTTACCATCAGTATCCTTAAAAATTGTCATATCTCTACTCATTTGTCCGTTAGGTCGTACACTTTCAATATATTGAAAAGGTCCTGTTGGAGAATCACTCACTGCAACGCCGGCACGTGAAAAAGCATAATCTTCAGAGTCAATATGCATCCACATAACAAATTTTTTTGTTGCAACGTTATAAATAACTTTAGGACGCTCAAGTACCTTTGAAGTATGTAAATCATGTTGTGGATTGTCGAAGTTAGGCTTCAATACAATATTTTCGAATTCCCAATTATAAAGATCGGTTGAAGAATAACATGATATTCCAGTAACATCTACTCTATAGCACTCCCAATTTTGATCAGGAACTAATCGGGTTTCACCTGTTTTCATTTCACCATACCAATAATATTTATTGTTATGAAAAAGAATTCCACCACCATGTGCATTTATTGCATTACCATCAATATCCTTCCATATTTTACCAGGTGAAAAGTATTTATTTTGTGAAAACATGTCAGTTAATACAGAACTCAAAGATATTAACAGTAAAATGAAACATTTTAAAATTGAATTCATAATTTTGCAAAAAAACAATCAATAATTACTTTAAATTCTCGTTTGCTATAACATCAGCAACAGGTATTGGCAAATAATATTTATCTTTAGTGATAATACTGACAACGTTTTCGTTAGTATTTTTATTTGTATTTACCGATTCTACCATTTCTAATCGAACTAAATCAAACCAGCGTGTTGTTCCTTCGCCTGCAAATTCCCAAGCCCTTTCATCAATCACTGCTTTAATAAAATCTACTTTCGTTAATCCACTTAAAGTTGGTAATCCGGCGCGTGTTCGAATTAAGTTTATGGCATTATAAGCATCAGCATTTACAAAAACATCATTATCGTTTATGGTAGCAGTCCTAGCAGAAGCCTCTGCTAAAATTAACAGTGTATGCGCATATCGAATCATCATAACCGATTGATCGGTAAACCATTTACCTGTTATAATAAACTTTTTATAGTAAGGATGCTTAGTTATACTATTTGTCCAGTCGGTTCCATCAGCAAAGGTTGTGTAAAAAGTGACATCTTTTCGAACTCCTGACGGATAGCTGTTGAAAAAATTAATCTCTGGAAAGTAATCATCCCACCCTCCTTCATCACCAGGCTGTGGTGATTGTCCATACATAGAATTTCCATGTGTATAATCTACACTACCAGCACATTGAAAAGCAAAAACCTCTTCTTTTGTAGCATTGCTCGCAGAAGTACCAGTAAATAAATCGGCGTAATTTGGCAACAAATCATAACCATAACCTGTTTTTTTTGTCATTACTTCTTTTGCAAGTATAACAGCATCTGATAACTTTGAAGCATCCTTTAGAGGCCAACCACTCATTGTCAAATATACGTCTGCTAATAATGTTTTCGCAGCTCCTTTTCCCATGCGTCCGGGATCCGATTTGATATTTGGCAACAAAGCCTGAGCCTCTACTAAATCGGCAATAATAAGCTTATATACATCAGCCGGTGCGGTTTTTCCAATACTAAGCATCTCAGGTGAATATTCCGTAGTGGTTATTAATGGAATATTTCCCCACAAACGAACTAACCAATAATAATTAAAAGCACGTAAGAAATGAGCCTCACCCGCAATATTCCTAATTTTGGTTGTAATCGATAATTTTTTATAATTATTAATCACATTATTACTAGCTTGTATGGATTTATAACAACCTTTCCAAATATACCTCATGCGCGAATTTAAATTTGTAACACTGAATTGGTCAAATTCACGAAACTCGGACTTATTAGATGCTTTATGGGTAGTTAAGTCATCTCCGCCCATACCTACAGCCTGCATTGAACTAAAAGTAAAACCTGAAGAGAAGTTAGTTTGCAATGGACGATATGCGCCATTTATCACCGATTGTAATCCTTCAACAGTATTGACGGCATTATCACCAGTTAAAACCCCTTTAGGATCCTCCACTAAAATATCTGAACAAGAGGTTAAAAACACTAAAGCAACTAATAAAAATATTTTTGTTTTCATTTTGTTAAATTATTATCTTAGTTAGTATTAAAATTTGAAGGTTAACCCTGCTACATATTTTCTGGAATTAGGATACGAACCATAATCAATTCCTTGATTTAAATCAGATTTTGAACTTGATGATTCAGGATCAATACCTTTATAATTGGTCAATGTAAGTAAATTCACAGCTCCAACAAAAATTTTTATCCCATATTTACGTTCACCAATTTTTGGAAGTTCATAGCTTAAATTGATATTTTTAAGTCGAATAAAGTCTCCCTTTTCTATAAAACGTGTCGATTGTACATAATTCATATTAGTAGAACTAAATGCAGGTATATCTGAAGTTTCATTTACTCCGGGTATATATCGGTTTTTTATATCTGAATGTGTAATTTGACGTGCATCTGCACTGCCAGCCATAGATGCGCCATACGTATAATTTAATTTATCAAAACCTAATAATGACTGGATGAAAATATTTAACGAAAGATTTTTGTATTGTAATGTATTATTCCAACCGAGCGTGGTAGTTGGCAGGGCACTTCCTACAATATCAAAATCTTTTCCGTCAATTTTAAAATCTGAGTTTATATCCTTATATCTGGCATCACCTGGCTTATTTCCATATTTAGCTGCCTCAGTTGCTTCAGTAGGTTTCCATGTACCCAAATACTCCAAGGCATAAATCGACCCCATACTATATCCGGGTTTTAATACATATTCGTAGTTAGTTGAAAGCCCTGCACCCACTTTCTGAGGTACATAAAAAATTGGAACACCTATATCAATAACTTTATTTTCAAGAAACGAAACATTTACGCTACTGTTCCAAGAGAAATATTTTGTATTTACAGGTGTAGTGTTTAAAGTAATATCCACACCACTGTTTCTTGACTCACCAATGTTTTTTAAGATTGACCCTCCTCCTAGATAATCAGGAACAGTTTGTGCCATCAACAAATCAGATGTGTTTTTTCGATAAGCATCAACAATTAAACTAATTTTACCTTTTAGCACACTCACATCGAGCCCCAAATCTATTGATTTTGTTTGTTCCCACTTTAAATCATTGTTTTGTGGATTTCCCATCATAATATTTGCAGTTTGTGTAGTTGATGTAAAACTGGTATAACCACTATTATATGTTGCAAATGTTTGATAAGAACCAACTGCCTGACTACCAGACACGCCATAACTCATACGTAACTTTAACGAATGAAATACATCTAAATCTTTAATGAACGGCTCTTCTGATAATTTCCATGCAATTGCAGCTGATGGAAAATTGGCAAATTGATTTTCTCCTTTAAACTTTGAAGTTCCATCTCTTCGAATAGATGCTGTTAAATAATATTTATCCTTATATATATAGCTAGCACGACCAATATACGAAAGCATCCCATAGTTCCAATAAGATGAAGTCATACTTCCACTACCGATTAGTGTCATATTGTAGAATGTTAAACCTGGAAAAAGCACATTGCTTCCATTTGCTGTAAGTCCCAGTCCTGTGCTGGTTTGATTCTCAAAAATCCCTGTTAAGGTGATGTTATGGTCATTGACCTTCTTGGTATAATTTAACATATTAGTATTCAGCAAAGTTAATATTTCGGAACCATATCTACCGTTATAAGGTATATTATTACTTACCGATTTTCCACCATAATACCCTCCTTGTCCGTTGCTATAGTCAATTGCGCATAACACATCTAACGAAAGTCCTTTGAAAAATTCATAATTAGCTCGGGTTAAAAGATTTAAATTTGAAGAATAATATTCACTATTTCTATCGAGCGCCAGTGCAACAGGGTTATATGCAATCGAACCAGTTGGGTCGCTCGCCACAAAACTTCCATCGGCATTTCTAACTGCAGTTGTTGGAGCCCATGCCAATGCCTGAGTAAGCGGGCTATTTTTACCATCATTACCCTGCGTATTTGTCATTTCCTTACGAGTCCCGGTAACATTTACAGTAAATCTAAATTTGTCAGACAAATTTGTTGTTATGTTTGATCTGAAAGAGTATTTTTTCGACCCTGTATTAATTATAATACCTTCTTCATTTAGGTAATTTCCCGAAAACATATAGTTTGTTTTATTCTCACCACCCGAAACCGACAATTGATATTCCTGGCCAATAGCTTCGCGAAAAATCTCGTTTTGCCAATTAGTATTAATGTCCGGATTGAATGTTACAGGTCCTAAACCTAGTGCAGTATTTCTTTGGTTTACAGTTGTTGCAAAATCTGTTGCATTCATCAAATTATATTTTTTTAAGACTGATGAATTAGATAATACTGATGAAAATTCAACCGTTTTATTGTCCTTACTACCTTTTTTTGTTGTAATTAATATTACTCCATTTGCACCTCTGCTCCCATATATTGCTGTTCCAGAAGCATCTTTTAAAACTTCCACAGACTCAATATCATTTGGATTTAAATTATTAAAGTCAGCGCCGATATAACCATCAATTACATACAATGGATTATTATCACCATTTATTGAATTTGCACCTCGTACGCGAATACTTACGTCTCCACCCGGTGCGCCTCCTACATTAACTACCTGCACACCAGACGCTCTTCCCTGAAGTACCTGATCAATACGTGTTACTGGTTGGTTTTTAAAATCCTTATTGGTGACACTTGAAAGTGAGCCGGTAAGATCACTTCTCTTAACACTGTTATATCCGACAACAATAACTTCATCCAGTGTTTTTGCATCTTCTTTTAATACAACTTTATTGTTCTCTTTATCTGTTAAAAGTATAGTAGTACTTAAATATCCAACATAAGAAACTATTACTTTTGAGCTTTCATTAGTAGTCAGGTTGAAATTTCCATCAATATCACTGACTGTGCCGGTATTTGTTCCAATTTCTTTTATTGAAGCACCAATTATTGGCATGCCAGTCTCGTCAATTACTCTACCTGAATATTTCTTTTTACTTTTAGCCTCATTGAAATTCTTGTTACTTTTTTGAGGTATGAAAATAGAAATATTTTTTTTATTAATCTCATACTTAATTTCATTGTCTTTAAAAAGCACTGTCAACAACTCTTCTATGCCCTTTTCTCTAACATCAATACTTACTTTTTTATTAACATCAATATCGCTACTTCTTATTAAAAAAGTATAATTAGTTTTTAACTCTATCTCATTTATAACTTGTGAAAGCGTTTTATTTTCTGCTTTTATTGAAATCTTTGTTTCCTGCGCAAATAATGCACTTGAAAACATTAAGAAAAGCATAAGTAATAACATATTCTTCCCTGTGTTGATAGTTCGGAAAGGCTTTTTTATCGGTTTTACAATCCGATACAACTGAATCAGTTCTTTGATTTTCATTTTTTAATTTGATTAAAAGTTAATACTGAAAATTATATTTTATTACGTTTTTATGTTACAAATAAACTCACAAAGATGCAATAGATTATTTTTTATCACTTATATTTATCGTATTGGCAGATACTTCAACTTTATATTTTTTATCTACATCTAAATATTTCAACACATTACCTATCGGTTGATTTAAATCCAGGCTTCCCGAAAACAGTTCATCCTTAATATTCTTAGCTTTTATATCAATTTGAACATCATATTTTCGTTCCAGATCCTTCGCAATATCTTCCAACGAAGCATCGACAAAGCATAGCTTTCCGGTAGTCCAGGTGGCGGCTCGGGATGCATCTACTTTATAAGCCCGTATGGTTTTGTGTTGTTTGTTAAAAACCATTTTTTCATTAGGTTTTAAACTCAAAACCTGTGAGGCTTTATTTTCAGTGGAAGAAATGTCCACTTTTCCCTCTATCAGATTCACCTCAACCGTTGCTTCGTCGTTGTAAGCGCGAACATTAAAAACAGTTCCCAATACTTTCACCTTAATATCATTGGCATATACAAGAAATGGTTTCTTTGGGTTTCTCTGTACATCAAAATATCCTTCGCCTGTAAGATAAACGGTTCTGTTTTTGCTTCCATAGTTATTGCTGTATTTAAGTATCGAACCGGAGTTAAGCCAGGCGATAGTTCCATCGGGCAACACAATTTTGGTTTGCGAGCCGTGTGGTACTACCGTTTCGTAACTCAACATATTGTTTCCTGCATTAAAGTCGGTAACAATATAATAAGCGGAAACTGAAGTGGAAAGTACAAATACAATAATAGCTGCAACCCGAATAAAAGTTGGCATAAAACCTAAACGCTTATTTAAACTGAAGCTATTAGTTATAAGATGAATAAATTGTTTGTAGTTCGCTGTTTTTCGGGATTCAATAGCAGGAATAAGCGAAATGGCTCTGGTTTTTAGCATTTCGTCGTAACGCACTTTGTAGTTAGGGTCAGAATCGAGAATAACCAGCAATGCACGCTCTTCATTATCAGTTATTGATTCTGATAAATAAAGCATCATTAGTTTTTCGAATTGTTGCTTTCTGTCGTGCATTAGATTGGTCAGATTGCTTTTAATTGCTCTCTGATAACTAATACACATCTCAGCTTGTAAACGTTTATACTATTCTTGATTTATTTTATAGAAGTAACAAAAAAAAGATGGTCTTTGAAAAATTGAGATTAACTAACTTATTGTTTGTTTATTTCAATATAAATGGTATCGCCATTTTGATTGATGCTGAATTTTTTGTCCACATCAATATACGAAAGTACCTCTTTGAGAGAAAGATTCAGATTAATACTACCTGAAAAGACTTCATTTTTCATCTTTTCACTGGCTATTTGAATTTTCACATCGTATTTACGCTCCAAATCTTTGGCGATTTGTTCCAACGTAGCATCTACAAAACAGAGTTTTCCCGTAGTCCATAGTGCTGACCGGGCAGCATCGACCTCAGAAGTTTTAATATCTTTTGTTTGTTTGTCGAAAACTAATCTCTCGTTTGGTTTCATAATGAGTGAGCCCTCAATAGTTGCTTTTGGCAATGAAACAGCAACAGAACCCTCTATTAAGTTTACGGTTACAGTTGCCTCTTCTGTATAAGCTTTTACATTGAAAACCGTTCCCAATACATTTACATTGATTGAGTCAGTATGTACCGTAAAAGGTTTTGTTTTATCCTTTTTTACTTCAAAATAGCCTTCACCCGCAAGTGCTACTTCCCTGCTTTTTTTACCAAACGAACGGTTGTATTTTAACGAAGAACCCGAATTGAGCCAAACCACAGTGCTATCGGGCAGTATAATTTTTGTTTGAGAACCAACAGGCGAGAAAGTTTCGTACCAATATGCAGTATCAGCCGGCGAAGTAATATCGCGGTATATATAAAATGAAGCAACTGACAACGAAATAACCAATGCTATAACGGCAGCAATATTTCTGAAACTATACATCCGGGTGCGAGGTATGTCAATAGCAGGTGTGTCGTTAATTTGAGCAACCAGTTTTTGATAATTAGCCTGTTTTTCGGTTTCTATTTGTGGTGTAAACGCAATAGCGCGCAATTTCGACATTTCGTCAAACTGCTTTTTCAATTCAACGTTCGATTTCAAAAGCTCCGAAAGTTGCTTCTGATCGCTTTCGGAAATCATTCCCGAAAAGTAATCTATCATTAAATCATCAAATATTTTATTTTCGCTTTGCATTTTATTTATAAGTCGATAAAAATTATTTCAAAAGAATAAGTAAAAGTATGCTGATAAGATGATTAAGTGAAACCTTTAATTTATCCATGGCATTTTTCAACTGCACTCTTACTGTGCTTACACTGATCAAAAGGTCGTTCGCAATTTCGTCGGGCAATTTACCATTAAAGAGGTATTGTTCAAAAATATGTCGACATTTCTCGGGCAGTTGAGAAATTGCTTTTAACACCTCCTTTTCAATTTCCTGCGATTCAACATATTGCAATGGGGTTGGATTCGACAATATGTATTCCTCCTGAAAATCGAGCATTTGTTTGGTATGCTCACCCAGCACCCTGTCGAGCGATTTTTGGGAACGGATATAGTTCAAACAACCGTTTTTTACAGATTGTACCAAATACGAATGAATAGGATAAACTAAAGTACTTCGTTTATGCCAAATATTTACAAAAACATCATTGACCACCTCGTTGGCAGCATCTTTATTTATAACGTAACACAATGCAACAGTATTCAGATAGGTATAATAGCTGTCATAGAGTAGCGAAAAAGCCTTTTGATCGCCTTTTGCTAATCTTTGTATTACACTTTCATCTATCTTTTTAACCGTCATAGTTGAGCACTTGTGATTTTATTCTGCAATTAATCGTGAGCAAAGATAATATTATTTTGTTTATAGTACTACTTTTTGAACTACAAACCATTTCCCACCCCACTCCAACACCTTTCCAGCTCCAGCACTTTTCACGGCCTCCGGCTTCCCAAAATCATCATACGCACCAAACTCCACGGCAACGGCAAGTACAAGGGTATCGCTGTCGTTAAATGCAATTTCGGGATGTTTCAAATCACAATTTGGCGTATCACCTTCTGAATATAGAAGTTAAGATAGCAACTAATAATAATTAAATTTTTGAATTTATCTGAAACTGATTGTACAACTAACCACTTTAAACTAAAAGATATCCTCACCCTATTCCAATTATTTTCCCACACCCGGCCCATTTCACCGCTTCACCTTCACCATCGGCTCCAACCGTTCCAAATTCCACTCCAATGGCTAATAATAATGTATCATTATCAGTCAGGTATTCGGCAACGCCTTCGAGTGTTACTTCGATTGTTTGTTCGGGTAAATTCCGTTTTACCGGATTCCATGCGGTTTGTACTTCGCGGCGGTATCCAAGTAGTTGTTGGTTGTCGGGCGCATAGCTTTTGGAGGCTTCGTCGTAATGCACATTGGTGCACACGCCAAGCAATGCCACAAAACACATATAAGGTAGTTTGTTGGGAGCTACCAAGTGCTCCGTGGGATTAAATTCGGGAATAGTAATCGAAGCGCTTACCGTTTCGCGGTTTATTTGCCAAGTGGGTTGTATTCTGATGACTCGGTTGAATGGATTTGTCTTGTTAAAATCGAAATCAGTGAGAAAATGCTGGTTTTCGGTAACTAGTACATTCCGTTTACCCTTCTCATTTTCGGTATCCATGCATTGTATTTTTTTGCAAACGGCATTCAGTCCACCCATCACGTTGTAATCTGCCAAGCGCAATATCGGCTCTAATGCCCGTCGCATTGCACTGGCTGCTTTGGTGCACCCACTCCATTCGGTGCCACTGTCGCGCAAACCTTTACAACTCTCGCTATTTTTAATGGTATTTTTACTTGGTCCACCCTTGGTGCGCATAATTACCTGCTCGCTCCCGCGCATGGTGTACATCGATACACCTTTCATTGCGCCTGTTACTTGTAGAATTCCCTTAACTTGTGCCATAATGATTACCCCTAACCCCTCCCGTCTGCGTCGGGATAAATTGCGGGGGACTTTAAGTTAGTAATGAATTTTATAGCCCTCTTTTTCTTAACTCCCCTTTAGGTGCTGGGGGCTTAAATATAAGTACAAAGATATATAAAATTATTATATAACTATGATATAACTCTATTATTTAACTGTGCTTTATATGAGCTTTATATGAGTTATATCTATGCTTTATATGAGTTATATATAATATTGACCTATAATATCACTATAGTTAATCAATAAATAAAATTGGAGTTATTTATAACCACAAATACTTCACCAGAATATGTATTCTAATTTTTCAAACTAATATCTTACTCCAATATCACTTTATGTGTTACCACCTCACTTAATCCGCTAATTTTCAGCAGATATGTTTGTTTTGGTAGATGTGAGAAATCGAGTATTTTGTTGAATTTGCCAGGTTCGCAATCCAAGGTATCAAAAGCAATTTTATATTTTACACCTTTCAGATTATAAAGTTCGAGGTGAA
>CAYXQZ010000012.1:5468-40562 GCA_964466415.1 uncultured Paludibacter sp. | reverse complement strand
ACTTAAAAAAGTTTTACTTGGTTTGTTGAATAATTTCAATTAATTTCGCTGACTCTTTTTCCCAGCAAAGTTCATTTTTTGCAATCGGTGTGTTCTTCTTTTTTATATTATATTCAACTGAATTCGTGAATATTGCATTAATTCTTTCCGCTATGTGTTGAGGATTATGATTTTCAATAAAATACCCAA
The DNA here is from genome assembly GCA_964466415.1 of uncultured Paludibacter sp. Taxonomy (GTDB): domain Bacteria; phylum Bacteroidota; class Bacteroidia; order Bacteroidales; family Paludibacteraceae; genus Paludibacter. Next base: position 40,373 of record CAYXQZ010000012.1, on the reverse strand, counting down.
TATTATACTTCTCAATTATCTTTTCAATTTCAACAAGCCTCGATGCCAATATTGGAATTTCGGCATGAATAAAATCAAACAATTTGTTTGGTAACGAAAACTGATAATTTATATTTGTATTTTTATCAATTGCCAGTCCTAAATCCGCATTCATAGTATATTGCCTTAGCTCAGAAAAAGGCATTTTAGGTTTAAAAATCACAACATTTTCCAATTGTTTTTCTTTAACCATACTCTTTAGAATATTAACAACATCACCATTCCCAATTATCAAAAGAATTGCATTTTCAACATATTGCATGGCTTCAACAGCTTCTTCGGCACCTCGTTGAACATTAATACCTGCACCTTGTAGAATAATTATACGTTTATCTATTGGCAAACCAAGGTCATTCCTATTTTTCAATTCTTGATTTTTGTATGTTAGAGGTATATTACGAACAACTTGAATTGATTTTTTAAATCGGTTATGGTATAATTCTGCAATTGAATCATTTACAGTAATAATATTCGTAAGAAATGGGAATATTATATCCTCAATTAATTTCCAAATACCTTGAATAAACGGACGTTTAACTAACTCAGGAGTTTGAGTAAAGTATTCGTGGGTATCATAAATAATTGGTTTTCTCTTAATTTTAGAACTCAGAAATGATGCAAGCAGAGTGTCTAAATCATTTGAAAACACTAAATCAAATTTATTTAACAACAGAAAAACGAAAAGTCGTATATTAAATTCGGCATAAAAAAGTGGACCATTATTAAAAAAATGCTTTACTCTATAGGTTTTATAATCTCTTTTAAGTTCAAGACTATCAGGCAGTAAGCGTCCATATTCTAAAACTTCGTATCCTAATTCCATCAACACAGTACATGATTTATGCACACGCTGATCGGTGGTCAAATCATTGGTAACGCAGACTATTACTTTTGGAATCATTTTAGAACAGGTCTTGTAATAGGTTCAATATATCTTTGTATAGTTTTCGGTGATAAAAATCTGGATGTACCTCAACAGAAGTATTATGCCAAAGTAAAACCAAATCGCCATTAAAAGTTGCTACATTTTTAATTAGTTGCTCACAATACTGAAAAGCGTCATGCGCATTCATATACATATATCTCTTATCACTTAGCGTTCCGTCCATAATTGTAATAGGATGCAAAACTAGCTTAGTAAGTGTTTTGTAATGAGGATTAATAAATCTAACACTTCTGCAAGTACCTAACCTAAATCCAGCCACATCGGCATAACCCATACTAAAATCATGCAAAATATTAGCATCAATAAGCTGCTGGAAATCTGCTGGTTCACGATGGTTTAAAAAATGATTTCTGTTGTAGGTTAATTCATTATGTATGGCTTTTTCGAGCTTAATTTTTTCTTCTAGTACTCTTTCGGGATGTACACCACACTCGTAACTTGCATGTAATCCAATTGTTACATCTTTTCGTTTGCAATAACGAAGGAGATATTTATAATCAGGCAATAACAAATTTGGAAATGGCTTATCTTCTTTGTACTTCATTCCCATTGAGCGCACAAAAATGATTGATTCGCATTTATCTTTGCCAATTTTTGTACGCAAATCGTTATTTAATTTGAACAAAAAAGGAAATGTATACCAAGGATCATCCGAGACTCTACCAAAAAAACTTTTAAGTGCTTTTTGGCCTTCTTTGGGTCGTTTTATACCTCTGATAACACCACCTAACATTCCTCTAATAGTCCTAAAATGAGCTAATTGATCCAGATCATGAGTCAAATATACTTTTCGAATTTTTTTAGGAGGTTCAGGAATCTCAAAACCATTTTCGCGCAGAAGAGAACGAAACTGAAAGCCCCACTCTTCGATAATCGGTCGGTCGATAAAGCCTGCTTTGTATGGTAATGATTCTTTGCCCGGAAACCTTCCGTGTACATCACGCACTTTTGGGCGTAACATTTCTTCGTATCGCGAAATCAAAAAATACGTTCCCGCAACAATATCGGCATTCAATACTACTGTATTTCCAATAATTTCACTAAATGCTTCGCCATACAAAATGGGTACTTCGTCCCAAATTTTTAGTGGAAGTATTGGAAACGAGTTATCCTTTCCATACGTACCCTCATTAAAAAATCCTGAGGCCTTAATAACCACATCGTAGTTGTCGAACTCTCCAAAATTGTCGGTATAACCTATTTTGATAGAGTTATTAGTTGGCAAATCAACACCAATCAAAAACCCAATTATATAATCAATTATCTCTTTCACTTAGTTTTAAATCACTTTAATCTCATTTTTCGCTTATGTGCTATAGTTACAGCAATGGCTACAATTACGCCTAACATTAAATCGTTATTTGTAAACAATCCAAAATAAGCAGCATCAATTGGCTTACTGTGAGTCACTAATTTTAATATTAAAGCAATAGTGGTAAAAAGTGAGAAAACACCTATACCATAAAGTATTGTTTTTATTGCTGGAGCCATGTTTCGTATTTTTAAAAATAATTTCTGACTTCAAAGATAATCAAAAAGAAAACTAGGAGGCAATTATTTTTATATTTTTATAAAATCAGTTGATATAATTCCCCAAAAAAAAATGGTTAATCACTGATTAACCATTTTTTAAAGTATATTATATCGAAAGAACTTAAGGATTATACACTTCAAGGATAGTAGCAAGATTGTGTGGGATAAGACCTACTTCGTTAATACAAGCAGGAATTAAAATTGTATCTCCTTTGTTTACAATTACTTTATCGTCGTCGACCTCAACTATAAAACTACCGTCCAAACTCATATAAGCCACAAACGAATCGATAGTTCCATAATTACGTGTAAGAGGCTGGTCGAATTTTATCATATTAGTTGTAAAGTACTCACAATCAACTAATGGAGTAATTTGATTTAAAATAGGCGAATAAACTGTTTTTGGGTTTTTAGAAGCACTAAAGTCAATTACATCGAGCGCTTGTTCGGTATGCAATTCACGTTCGTTTCCATTATCGTCAACACGTTTATAGTCGTAAATACGATAGGTAATATCGCTACTTTGTTGAATTTCGGCTACAACTACTCCTTTACCAATGGCATGAACCAAGCCTGCAGGTATAAAAAACACATCACCTTTTTGAACAGGCACTCGCTGTAACAAACTTTCAACTTCACCATTATCAAGTGCAGCCACATATTCTTCCTGCGTACAATCTTTTGTGAAACCGATAATTAATTCGGCGCCTTTATCCGCATTTAAAACCACCCACATTTCGGTTTTACCAAACGAATTATGTCGTTCGGCTGCTACTTCGTCGCCTGGGTGTACTTGAATGGATAAGTTTTCGTTAGCATCAATGAGTTTAAACAACAATGGAAACGAAAGACCATAGGTATCATACACTTTATCGCCCACCAAATCGCCCATGTAAATTTCGATTAACTCAGTAAGATTATTACCGGCCAAAAATCCATTTACAACAACCGATTCGTCGTTTTCTATTCCTGATAATTCCCAACTTTCGCCAAGTTTATCTGATTCGGTAGCTTTTCCAAATATATTTTCGAGTTTTGTACCGCCCCAAATTTTATCTTTTAATATTGGGGAAAATTTTAATGGATATAACATATAAAAGTTTGAAGAGTTTGACGTTTGAAGTTAGAAATTATGAATTAGTATTTCTTCCTGGATATACTTCGAGAGCTTTTTGCAACACTATCAAAGCATGTTTTAAATCTTCTTTATCAAGCACATAGGCAATACGAACTTCATCTTTTCCTAAACCTTCGATAGTATAAAAACCAGATGCAGGAGCCATCATTACTGTATGACCTTCGTATTCAAAATCGGACAAAAGCCAAGCGCAAAACTTATCTGCATCGTCAATAGGTAAACGAGCAACCGTATAAAAAGCACCCATAGGTATAGGCGAATAAACGCCAGGAATACGATTCAGTCCATCAATCAAAAACTTACGACGTTCAACATATTCGTTATATGTATCGAGCATATATTCTTGCGAAGCATCCATGGCAGCTTCGGATGCTATTTGTCCCAACAATGGTGGACTCAAACGTGCCTGACAAAACTTAATTACATTCTTGCGAACATCCTTGTTTTTAGTTACAATGGCACCAATTCGAACACCCGTCATACTATATCTTTTTGATACTGAATCGATAAGAACAACATTTTCTTCAATACCATCGAGGTGGAAAGCTGATATATAGGGTGCTCCTGTATAGCAAAACTCACGGTATACTTCGTCGGAGAAAAGGTACAAATCGTATTTTTTTACCAAGTCCCGAATTTTATTCATTTCGGCACGGGTATACAAATAGCCTGTTGGATTATTGGGATTACAGATAAGAATACCTTTTGTTTTTGGAGTAATTAACTCTTCAAATTTATCAACATGTGGTAATGCAAATCCCTCTTCGATAGTTGATACAACTGGTTTCACCACAGCACCTGCTGCAATTGCAAAAGCAGTATAATTAGCGTAAGCAGGCTCTGGAACAATAATTTCATCACCTGGATCAAGACAACTCATAAATGCAAAATTCACTGCTTCGGAACCTCCTGTAGTGATAATAATATCCTCTTCGGTAACATCAATATTGAATGTATGGTAATATTTCGCCAATTTTGATTTCAAACTTTTTATACCATCACTCGGGCTATATTCAAGAACTGTACGATCAATATTTCGAATCGCATCAAGTGCTTCCTGGGGAGTCTTTAAATCAGGCTGACCAATATTCAAATGATACACTTTTATTCCGCGAGCTTTTGCTTTATCGGAAAGTGGCACTAATTTACGAATAGGTGATTCGGGCATTGACTGACCGCGTAGTGATGTTTGTGGCATTTTATGGTGTATTTTTCAATTAGAAAAAAAAAGTAGAATTATAGTCTAATAGTTTAAGACAAATATATCTTACGAACTGGAGTGCAAAAGTAATGAAAATTAACCAAATTATAAAGCATTATGACTTATTGTTTGGATATTTTAAAGCTAAAATGCTATTAATCATTCATCACTTGAAATTCATATTTACATAAAAAGCTAGTAAACGATTAGAATTTACTAAAATTAAACTACCTTTGTAGCATGCAAAAAAACGCTCAACTCACAGCTAACACGCTGAAAAACATGGATATCGAATTGCTAAATGCAATGCAGCTAGCAACGCTCGAAGCAAACGATAAAAATCAAGATTTAATTCTTTTATCCCCCACAGGTTCTGGAAAAACTTTGGCATTCTTACTTCCTGTTTTAATGAGTTTAGACCCTGAAATTCAAAAGGTTCAAGCTCTAATACTTGCACCTTCGCGCGAATTAGCACAGCAAATTGAACAAGTTTGGCGCAGCATGGGAACAGGATTTAAAGTAAACACATGCTTTGGCGGTAGGCCATCCAACAAAGAAAAACGCGATTTAACTGTTCCTCCAGCATTATTAATTGGTACTCCTGGTAGGCTACAGGACCATATTGAACGTGAAAATTTCGAAATAGACGCTATTAAAACCCTTGTGCTTGATGAGTTTGATAAATCGCTCGAGATGGGTTTTACAGTACAAATGGAAAGTATTATACCTCGACTGGAAGCTGTGAATAAACGTATACTAACTTCGGCAACCGATGCAGTGACAATTCCTGCATTTACAGGTATTAAAAACCCAATAAAACTAGATTTCACCGAAAAAGACAATACACTTAAAGGCCTAAAAACCTTTACTGTAAAAGGAAAATCGAATGACAAAATGGATTTAGCATTCCAACTGTTATGTCGATTAGGAAACGATTCAACGTTGGTGTTTTGTAATCAGCGCGAAACTGTTGAAAAATTAAGTTCATACCTCACAACACGCAAATTAGCCAATGAGTTCTTTCATGGAAAATTAGAGCAACCCGACAGGGAACGTGCACTGTCTAAATTCCGCAACGGAAGTTGTATTGCATTTATATCCACCGATTTAGCTTCACGCGGATTGGATATTCCTGAAATTAAAAACATAATTCATTTTGACATTCCAGTTCGTATTGATGAATACATTCACCGAAATGGACGTACTGCACGTATGGAAAACGAGGGTTCTGCCTATATTTTATTAGGTGAGACCGAAAAATTACCAGCGTTTATCACACCCACTCCTGAAACATTTCTCCTACCTCCTATTGCGTCTGCACCACCAAAACCCGAATGGGCAACTTTGTATATTGGTAAAGGTAAAAAGGACAAACTTAGTAAAATGGATGTAGTTGGTTTTATGTTCAAAAAAGGCCAATTAGCTAAAGAAGAGCTTGGTATGGTCGAAGTGAAAGAATTTTATTCGTTTGTAGCTATAAGAATAAATGCTATTAATAAAGCACTTGTATTGGTGCAAAACGAAAAAATTAAAAACATGAAAACCAAAATTGAACTCGCAGAATAATTTTAATTCATAGTTTTGAGTTATGAGTTATAAATTATGAGTCAGTTCTAATTTCAGAAAACGGCCTGTCTCACTCGTTTTGTGTGCTGCAACCTCTTGAGGTGTACCACTACAAATCACTTTTCCACCTGCTACCCCACCCTCTGGACCAATGTCGATTATATAATCGGCCACTTTTATTACATCCATATTGTGTTCGATAATAATAACTGTATTTCCTTTGTTAACCAAGCGGTTAAGTACTCCAAGCAATACCCTGATATCTTCAAAATGCAAACCTGTAGTAGGTTCATCAAGTATGTAAAGCGTCATTCCTGTATCGCGCTTGGATAACTCAGTTGCCAATTTCACGCGTTGACTTTCGCCACCCGAAAGTGTGGTGCTCGACTGCCCGAGTTTTATATAACCCAATCCTACATCTTGCAATGTTTTAATCTTATTAAGTATAGATGGTTGATTTTCGAAAAACTCAACAGCCTGATTAATAGTCATATTTAGCACATCGGCTATGGATTTACCTTTGAACCTCACTTCAAGCGTTTCCTTGTTATAACGTTTGCCATCGCATGTTTCGCAAGGCACATATACATCCGGTAAAAAGTTCATTTCTATGGTTTTATAACCATTTCCACCACATGTTTCGCATCGACCACCAGCCGTATTAAACGAGAACCGACCAGGTTTATAACCCCTTATTTTTGCCTCAGGTAAACTCACAAACACATTGCGTATATCCGAAAATACACCAGTATAAGTTGCCGGATTTGAGCGTGGAGTACGCCCAATTGGCGATTGATCAACCTCCACTACTTTATCGATATACTCCAGACCTTCAATACTTTTATACTCGAGTGGATCTTGTAAGGAGCGGTAAAATTTTTGACTTAAAATGGGCTGTAGCGTTTCGTTTATCAAGGTTGATTTTCCACTTCCCGAAACTCCAGTTACGCAAATCATTTTACCTAATGGGAACGAAACGTTTACATTTTTCAAATTATTGCCTTTTGCACCTTTTAAATGCAGAAAATGACCATTACCTTCACGTATTTTTTCAGGTAATTCAATACGCTTCGTATTATTTAAATAGGCGGAAGTCAACGTGTTAGCTTTAAGCATTTCGGCCGGCGTACCCGCAAAAACTACTTCGCCTCCATGCCTACCGGCCAAAGGTCCTAAATCAATTACATAATCGGCTGCCAACATCATATCTTTATCGTGCTCTACTACAATAACTGAGTTACCTGTATCGCGCAATTGTTTAAGCGATTTTATTAAGCGTTCGTTATCGCGCTGATGCAAACCAATGCTGGGTTCATCCAATATATAAAGCACATTAACTAACTGAGAACCAATTTGTGTAGCCAAACGTATGCGCTGACTTTCACCACCCGAAAGCGACTGAGAACTACGGCTAAGCGATAAGTAATTCAAACCCACATCCAACAAAAACTGTAATCGGCTTCGAATTTCCTTCAGTATTTCGGTAGCAATAGTTTTTTGCTTTTCGGATAAATGAGGCGTTACATTACTCAACCATTCGGCCAACTCACCAATATCCATAGCCGATAATTCCGCAATATTCTTATCATGTAGTTTAAAATGCAAGGATTCTTTTTTAAGCTTCGCTCCATTACACTCTGGGCATTTTATTTCTTTCGAGAATTGATTTGCCCACTTTTGTTCGGTTGCCGAAGCTGAATTATCGGCTTGAATTTCGATATATTTTAAAATACCATCGTAACTTAAAAAATAATTTGTCCCAATTGCCTGATTTTTAATATGCAAACGTTCTTCAGTTCCGTTCATTATATCGTCAATAGCCTCCTCGGGAATATCTTTTACTGGCGTTTTCAAGTTACAATCGTACTTTTCAAGAATAGCTTCAATCTGCCAAAAAATAGTAGTACTTTTGTGTTTACCAAGTGGCGAAATGGCTCCATTATAAATACTTAGGTTTTTATCAGGTATGATTTTATCCATATCAATCTGATTTACAAACCCCAACCCTTTGCATTTATGACAAGCACCATGTGGCGAATTAAACGAGAAATTATGTGGTGCAGGTTCATTATAGGAAATTCCTGAAGTTGGACACATCAGCATTTTACTAAAATAGCGGGCTTCATCGCTATCTTTCTCGAGTAACATAACTATGCCATTGCCTTGCTGCATGGCTTTTTGCATCGATTGTTTTAAGCGTTGGCGGTCTTTTGCACTAACTTGCAATTTATCAACAACTACCTCAATATCATGTATTTTATACCTGTCTACTTTTAAACCATGTGTTATTTCGCGCACTTCGCCATCGATACGAACATTCAGGTAGCCTTTTTTGCGTATTTGTTCAAAAAGTTCTTTGTAATGTCCTTTACGTCCACGAACAACCGGTGCCATCAAAAAAGTTTTTTTACCTTCATAATCCTTCAATATCAAATCTACAATCTGATCTTCGGAATACTTAACCATCTTTTCACCAGTTATGTATGAATATGCCTCGCCGGCTCTTGCGTATAACAAACGCAAAAAATCGTAGATTTCGGTAGTTGTCCCTACGGTGGAACGTGGATTTTTATTGGTAGTTTTTTGTTCGATGGAAATTACAGGACTCAACCCCGTAATTTTATCAACATCTGGTCGTTCCATAGTACCCAAAAAACTTCGGGCATAAGCCGAAAACGTTTCGATATACCTGCGTTGACCTTCGGCAAATATGGTATCAAATGCCAACGATGACTTTCCACTACCACTCAATCCGGTAATAACGGTAAGTGCATTGCGAGGAATACTTACATCAATATTTTTTAGGTTATGAACTCTTGCGCCTATTATCTCAACTTGCTCATTATCCTCAGCAGTAAATTTATTTTGTGAAGCCACACGTAATTTTATTAAAATGAATGATCATAAAAAACAACCTGCAAAGATACAAATTAATATACAATATCCTCCCGCTACTCATGGAGTAAGAGGAGGATATTTTCACACGTAAAATGCACCGCGTTATCAAAACGAAATGCACTGGGAAAGTATTTTTATAATTTAACGTCGTAAACTGGTTCTTCTACTATTTCAGGAACCAATTGATTATATGTTACAATTCCGTTTTCGTCGATTGCTACCACCGAGCGAGCCATTAAACCTGCCAATGGTCCATCGGTCATAAGTACGCCATAATCAGTTGCAAAACTTTGATAACGGAAATCTGAAGCAGTAACTACATTTTCGAGACCTTCGGCACCACAAAAACGACTTGCAGCGAAAGGTAAATCTTTTGATACACAAACTACTACCACATTATCCTGTGACGCTGCCCATTTATTAAAATTGCGAACTGATGCAGCACAAACACCTGTATCGATACTTGGAAAAATATTCAAAACCACTTTTTTACCTTTGTAATCAGCCAAGCTGATTTCGTTCAATCCTGCTCCTACAAGTTTAAAATCGGGTGCCTTTGCTCCTACTACTGGTAAACTTCCGTTAATTGCTACCGGATTTCCTTTAAATGTTACTGTTGCCATGTTATTTTTATAATTTAATTAGTTGTTATTTTAATTCGAAAATTTAAAAAATTATATTCTTTAATCTCAATAACGAATTACGGGCATTTTTGTTTACTTTTGTAATACAATTTTTTGGAACAATTGCATAAATGAAATTCAAATACATTATAATAATCTCATTATCAACATTATTATTAATTTCGTGTGGCGACCCTCATGAATATAGCGTCGACCCTACTTTTTCGGAATATGTACACCGATTTGAGCAAGAAGCTGCTAAAAGAGGTAAAAATTATCAACTTCAATCGTCAGGGCTAATCATTGAGTTCTCGAAACTGAAAAACGATCAAGCTGGACTTTGTCATTACGAGAATCCAATACGTATAGAAATTGATTCGGTTTATTGGCGAAAAATTAGCCAAGTTGCTGGAGCTTATTATATGAAAGAAAACCTCATTTTTCATGAAATGGGACATGGCATTTTAAAACGAAAACATATTAATACTGTACTTGAAAATGGTGATTGGAAATCGATGATGTGTGGTGGCGATAAAGTGGATAATCGACCTTGGAACATTAATTACAAAGGTGCACGACGGGATTATTACGTGAACGAATTGTTTGATGAAAGCACTGCAATGCCCGATTTTTTGAGCGCACAACTCTTAGTTGACACTACAAATTTTGTTAAAAAACTAATCTTAAACTTCGATACAAACAACAAACAAGATACAGGTTGGGATTTAACTACAAACTCAAACTACAGCATCACAACTGATAATAAGCAACTTAAGTTTATTTCGAACTACACATCTTCGTATGCCATATTACTTTCGGTTCAAAATCCTACAGTAGATATTAAGAACAATTTTTCGTTTGAAATGGAAATAGATTGTCAGCCAAAATCACCTTCAGATCAATATGGTTTGGTTTTTGCAAACAAAACGCAGGGAGCTGATACCACTGAATATTTTAAAATCAACCGCGAACAAAAAATGTTTCCAGGAAATAGCTCATGGTATAGTTATTATACACAACTTACTAAAAATGAAATTAATAAAACGGGTAAAAACAAATTGAAGGTGTTCAAAATCAATAATATTATTTATTATTTCATCAACAATATCTATGTTTATCAAAGCGAAATGGAAATTTACGGGTCTGGCAACAACTTTGGATTCCTAGTTCCAGCTGGTGCTACTATTTGGGTCGACAATTTACAAATAGGCATCAAAAGTAGCAGTTATATTAAGTACAAATCATTATCAACAAACGACTTATCTTTTAAAATAATTGAATTAAGAGAAAACTCACTTCAAGATTTAGCAAAATAAATATGGCAAAATTTAGTATATATCAGGTATTAGTTCGCCATTTTGGGAACACAAATAACAGCCGCCTCCACAATGGTTCAATAATGAAGAATGGATGTGGCAAAATGAATGATTTTACTTCGAAAGCACTCACCGAAATTAAAAACTTGGGCATAAGCCACGTATGGTATACAGGTATTATTGAACACGCTACACAAACTGATTACTCGGCTTATGGCATAAAACAAGATCATTCGGCCGTTGTTAAGGGTAAAGCAGGCTCACCTTATGCGGTAAAAGATTACTACGATGTTGACCCTGATTTGGCCGAAAATATACCAAACCGAATGAAAGAGTTCGAAAACTTAGTAAACCGCACACACAAAGCTGGTTTAAAGGTAATAATCGATTATATACCAAACCATGTAGCTCGAGAGTATCACTCAGATGCTAAACCAACAGGAGGAATTGATTTAGGCGAAAACGATAATCAAAGTTGGGCTTTTTCGCCACTTAATAATTTTTATTATTGTACAAATCAAGCATTTAATCCACATTTCGAAATTGGTGATTATATCGAATTTCCAGCAAAAGCAACTGGCAATGACCAATTTACTGCTTCGCCTAGCAAAAATGACTGGTACGAAACCGTAAAACTGAATTATGGCATAAATTACACCGAGGGTGGTCAAAAACAATTTAATCCAATTCCCGACACTTGGTTTAAAATGTATGATATACTTCACTTTTGGGCTTCGAAAAAGGTCGACGGTTTTCGGTGCGATATGGCCGAAATGGTGCCTGTAGAGTTTTGGGGTTGGGTAATTCCGCGTTTAAAAGCTGATTTTGCTGAATTGCTTTTTATTGCCGAAGTATATAATCCGGCCGAATACCGTAATTACATTTTTAATGGTAAATTCGATTATTTGTACGATAAAGTTGGATTGTACGATAAACTGCGTGCAATTATTACCGAAAATCATGCTGCAAGCGATATTACCCATTGTTGGCAAGCCATAAATGGCATCGAAAACAAGTTGCTAAATTTTCTGGAAAACCATGATGAACAGCGAATTGCATCGGATTTTTTCTGTGGAAATGCCATGCTTGCCTTTCCGGCTATGGTGGCTGCTGCTACGCTCAATAAAGCTCCAATTATGATTTATGCCGGACAAGAGTTAGGTGAAAAAGGCATGGACCACGAAGGTTTTAGTGGAATAGATGGCCGAACGTCAATATTTGACTACTGGGGTGTGGAAAGCATGCAAAATTGGTTTAACAATGGGAAATTTGGTGTCAGTAAACTCTCTGAAGAACAAAAACATACACGTGATTTTTATAAAAAATTATTGAATATAACTATAACCGAAAAAGCTATTTCCCACGGCGAATTATACGATTTGGAATATGCAAATTACTACAATGAACATTTTAACACGCACCGTCAGTTTGCTTATTTTCGTAAGTTCGAACAGGAATTATTGCTCATTGTTCTGAATTTCGATAATCAAGATGTCAGCTTAAAACTAAATATTCCAACCGAAGTATTTACATTTTTATCAATAAAAAACAATAGTTCTGTCATAATTCATGATTTGTTATCGGCTGATAATCAAGAGATTGATACTTTGATTTCATCGGAAAAAAAGTTGGAATTATCATTGAATAAACATACAGCATGTATTTATAAAATCAAATTTTAAATCAAACTCTTCTATTTTCAAACCTTTCAATCTCTTCAAACGTCAAACCCTTCAAACTCTTCAAACTCTTCAAACTCTTTAAACTCTTTAACCAATGATCCATCAGTTTCGAAAAAGTTTACAGCACGAACGAGATCAAGCCGATAAAGCTGATTGTTTTTATCGTGATGTACTAAAAGCTACTGATATTGTACGTTTTAACTCCGATACCGATGCGGATATGCTTATGCAGCGGCTGGATATTGATTTATTGCTAACAATACGAGGTACAACTTTTAAAATTTCCGAGAAATTTAGGGATAAAGATTATGGTGATTTATACATCGAAGTTTTCAGCAAATACCCACATACCAAAGGATGGATGCATACGGGCAAGCCAAATGCAATTATTTATTTCACACCAAATTCCACTTATTGGATAACGCACGCATCATTGCAAGATTGTTTCGAAAAAAATATAATCCCTGCTATACCTGATAGTTGGTACGAAGAGTTATACCAAAGTAAACTATCAAAATGTACAAAGAAAGTTCAATTAAATGGCATCGAAACCAACATACAACTTATTCAGGCACATAATTTTGAAGGTAAAGCCTGGGATACAATTGGCTTTAGCATTCAATTTGATGTATTATCAAAATTAGGTGTAAAATTCAAAAAAATTAAAACCACTTTTTCCGCTTAAAGTACCATATCATGCCACCCACTGTTAATGCCATAAATCCTAACATAGCATAATAACTCCATTTCCAATGTAGTTCGGGTATAAAATCGAAATTGGTTCCATAAATACCTGCTAAAAAAGTAATTGGAATAAAGATAACTGTTATTATTGTGAGCACTCGCATAATTTCATTCAGTTTGGTACTCATAGTGGTATGATAAATGTTCATCATATCGTACACCATTTCGCGATAACTATCAGCTAACTCATTGGCTTCGTTCATATTATCAACCAACTCCTTAAAATGCACTCTGTTTTCATCTTTAATATAATCAGTTTCGAGCTTTGCTAAACCAATTATCATTTCCTTCGAAGGTTTAATAATTTTTCGGATAAAGTTAAGTTCGCGTTTAAAGTAATTTATCCGTTCTAAGAAATCCTTGCCAGGTTCGGTCGACATTTGTTCTTCCAAATCTTCAATTTGTTCACCCAATTCACCAATGATATAAATATAATTATCAATAACAATATCGAGTAATGCAAAAGCCAAATAATCGGTACCTGTACGACGAATTTTATTTGTTTTTTTGCGTATACGTTCACGCACAGGTTCAAAAAAGTTACCCGGCTGCTCTTGAAATGAAATAAGTGTATTTTCTGTTACAATAAGACTTAAGGTATCCATACTTAGCACCATCTTTTTCTGTTGCAACATGCGGATATTCAAATAAATACAATTTTCGAAAAGTTGCACTTTGGGACGCGACGTTGGATTCATTACATCCGACAAAATCAGATTATCTATGGAAAAAACATCTGCCAATGACTCCATTAACTTTACATTATCCAAGCCATAAATATTCAACCAACTGGTTGATGCACTTTTTTTTAGAGCTTTTAATTGATCTGGGGTAGTAACATCGAACTCTTTAAACAATTCGGCATCATAATCGAATGCTTTAAGTCCAGCTTTATCAATCTTCTTTTGACCTCTGAAAACCAATGCATAAGGCGATAAGCCAATATCTTCCTTTTTCTTTTTTACAAAACGTGCCATAAGCTTATTTAAATTTATTCAATTTACCAACAAGGAAGTTCGGACGAAACTGTTTTAAAATATTATAAGGTTTGTTTATTGCACCAAAACCTTTGTAAAATCGAGCAATTCCATCAATACTTGAACCTTCAAAGTCAAAATCAATATTTTTTCCTGATTCATTCAGTATAATCGTATCAATAAGAAAAAACATAGCCGATGAAGCTTTACCTTCAACATTTGAAATAGGTAATAAATAGGTAATTCGATGCGCTGAGTGTAAAACGCAAAGCGAAGCTATAAGCGAATCGCTAGCAGAATAAACGCCATACAAAGTCATTGCATTTTCCGAAATTCCTTTTGTAATTAATTCTTTTACAATTGATTGCTGAGCCGATCGATATTTTTTTTCCACCGAATAATAAAAACTCATAAATTGATCAATCGGAATTCCTTTTTGAATTTTCAACTGAAGCTTTTGAGCTTTGGCTATATTACGAATAGTATTTTTAGAGTATTTTGAAAAAATTACTTCGTATTTTTCATTTAAATTTAAAACTAAATTTGGTAAAGATGCATTCTTTGACCCATAGTTATTTTCATTCAAATGCAGTTCATAACTAAAACTAGGAATTTGTTTAATAAACTTATTAACAATGGATTGCTCAATAGTATTTTCCGAAAAAATTCCTAATTGCTGAGTCAAAGTGGGTTGTACCAAATACGAAATACCATATTTTTTTTTAATGGGCAGAGGCATAATAAATTCGTAATTATCGCTTACCAATGCCTCCCAATTTGGCGAAACAATGTCCAAATACCACGTATAGGCATAAGTCAACTGATTGTATGACTTAGAAATACAGTTATCCCAACGCGAATAATCAATTTCTTTATTTGGTAAATGTTTAATTTTCATTAGTTACTTTTTATCAAGACTCAACACACAAAAGTAATTCAATTTCGCAACAAAACGGCAAAACAGATAAGATTATTTTGTCAAACTTTAAAATTAAAGAAATTTTTCTTTAATTATTCAGGAAAGTTTTTTATCTTTGTATCCGAATTTAAAACGAGTAAATTATAAATCAAAAAAAAATAAAATTAGTATGTCAAAAGTAACTGTAGTAGGCGCTGGAAATGTAGGCGCAACTTGTGCAAATGTACTTGCATTCAACGAAGTAGCTGATCAAATTGTAATGCTCGATGTAAAAGAAGGCATTTCGGAAGGTAAATCGTTGGATATGATGCAAACAGCCACCTTGCTTGGATTCGATTCAACTATTGTAGGTTGTACAAACGATTATGCTCAAACTGCCGATTCGGATGTAGTAGTTATTACTTCGGGAATTCCTCGTAAGCCAGGTATGACCCGCGAAGAACTTATAGGTGTAAATGCAGGAATTGTAAAAAGTGTAGCCGAAAATATCCTAAAATTCTCTCCAAATGCAATTATTGTTGTAGTTAGTAATCCTATGGACACAATGACTTACTTGGCATTGAAAGCAACAGGACTTCCAAAAAACAAAATTATTGGTATGGGCGGTGCATTGGATAGCTCACGTTTCAAATGTTATTTGAGCAAAGCGCTGAATGCTAATCCAAACGAATTAGAAGGTATGGTTATTGGTGGACATGGTGATACTACTATGATTCCATTAACTCGCTTTGCATCGTACAAAGGTCGCCCAGTAAGCGATATTTTGAGCAAAGAAGAACTTGCTAAAGTAGTAGCCGACACTATGGTAGGTGGTGCAACTCTTACAGGTTTATTAGGAACTTCGGCTTGGTATGCTCCTGGTGCAGCTGCTTCGTATTTAGTTGAATCAATTATTCACGATCAGAAAAAAATTATTCCTTGCTGTGTATCACTCGAAGGCGAATATGGTCAAAATGACATTTGTATTGGTGTTCCTTGCGTTATTGGCAAAAATGGTTTAGAAGAAATTCTCGACTATAAATTAAACGAAGAAGAAATGGCTTTGTTTACTAAGAGTGCTGCTGCTGTTCGTGGTACAAACGATGTATTGAAAGAAATAAATGTACTGTAAATACAAACAGTAAATTTTCATAAACAAATGAGTTATGTCTAATGGCATAACTCATTTGTTTTCATACAAATCATGTCCAAAACATTAAATTTTATTAATTTTCTGACATTTTGTTATTAAATATCGAATACACCACAAATAAATCATGAAATAAATATATCTTTGTAATGATTATAACTTTGTAATTCGAGATTTGTATTATCCTACTAAAAACTAAATCATTTAATTCAACTTATTATGAACAATTACATGCAAATTCATCATTATTTAAAGCAGTTCGACATTAAACCTTCGGTTCAACGTACGGCTGTTATGGATTATTTAATGAGTTACAAAACGCATCCTACTATCGATGAAATTTACTCGTATCTTAGCCCTTTTATGCCAACTCTTTCGAAAACAACTATTTACAACACACTAAATTTATTTGTTGAAAAAGGAGCAGTACTTCAGTTGGCTATCGACGAAAAAAATGCACGATATGATGCAGATATATCTAACCACGCACATTTCAAATGTAAAAGTTGTGGAAAAGTGTATGATTTATTCGATTTAAAACAAGAACTTTTTGCCAAGCCTATGCTCGAAGGATTTGACATTCACACTGTAGAGCTTTCATACTCAGGAATTTGCGGGTCTTGCAAAGGCATGAACTAAATTTATTTTATACAATTTGATACAAGGCATACTTTTTTATTAAGGTATGCCTTTTTTTATTCACAAAAATTCCTACCTTTGAATCGTTAAACTTAAAAATACAAATAACGATGAAACGAACATTTAAATTTGCATGCTTGGCTTTAGTAGTTTCAATCACACAAGTTGGTAATTCGCAACAAAAAATCAAAAAAGGCTTGGGTTTTGGTGCCATACCAGCAGTATCGTTCGACTCTGACTTAGGTTTTCAGTATGGTGCTGTAGTTAATTTGTATCAATATGGCGATGGAAGTCGTTTCCCAAAATACGATCATTCATTGTATTTGGAATGGTCGCGCTTTTCGAAAGGTACTGGTATTAACCGAATTATGTACGATTCGGAACGGTTAATTCCGAAGGTTCGCACTACGGTTGATATGACATATATGACCGATCAACTAATGGATTTTTACGGTTTTAATGGATATCAAACAAATTACAATGCGGATACAAGTAAAATAACACGCCATTTCTACAAAAACGAACGGAATATGTTTCGCGTAAAAGCCGATTTTCAAGGCAGTTTTGGTGAGTCTAAATTTGGCTGGGTGGCAGGTTATACTTTTTATAATTTTGCAATTGACTCCGTAAATATCAACAAATTAGGTTTAAACCCCGTAGCTGGAGGAACTTTATATCAGCGTTATATTAAAAATGGTTTGATTAGTACCAATGAAGCTGATGGTGGAAGTTTAAATTATTTGAAATTAGGTTTAAAATACGACTCACGCGACCAACGTGCCTGCCCCATGAAAGGTATTTGGACCGAAGCAGTTATTCAAACTGCTCCAGGATTTGTGAACGAATACGCACACACTAAATTTGCATTGATTCATCGTCAGTATTTTACACTTTCAAAAGACATTTCATTAGCCTACCGCATTGATTATCAAACCACATTAGGAAATGTTCATGTACCATTTTATGCACAACCATTACTAATTACAAGTTTCCTTACTGGCGCAACCAATCAAGGCTTAGGCGGTAAAAGCTCGTTACGTGGTATTTTGCGAAACCGCATTGTGGGCGATGCCGTAGGTTTTGGAAACTTTGAGTTTCGCTACAAATTTGTGCGTTTCGAATTATTTAAACAAAATTTCTACTTGGGAACCAATATTTTCTTTGATTCTGGAATGATTCTTAAACCTATTGAAATTTCAAGCAATTTGACTTCAACTCAAAAAACCGAATTGTTTTTAAATAGTTATGAATCGGGTAAATTACATTCTGCAGCAGGTATAGGTTTAAAAATTGGTTGGAATGAGAATTTTATAATTTCGGCTGATTATGGTAAGGCTTTTAATAAACAAGATGGAAATTCTGGTATGTATATCGGATTAAATTATTTATTTTAGGGTATTGGCCAAATGATTGATACAACTATTTTTATTTCAGCCATTTATGTTACTTTGGTTCTGGTTTTTTTGATAGGTTGGAAGCGAATTATCACTTTTGAACCAATACCCGAAAAATCAATATTAAACAAAATTAGCGTAGTTGTAGCTTGCAGAAACGAAACAGCCAACTTACCACATCTATTGCATTCATTCCAAAATCAAAGTCTTACCGGATACCAACTTATTTTAGTTGATGATCATTCCACCGATTCAACTTTTCAAATCATGGAGCAATGGGCTAAAGAAGTTGACAACGTACTCGTATTAAAATCGGAAGATTATGGAAAAAAGAAAGCACTAAAAACTGGCATTGAAAGTGCTACTAACGAACTGATAATCACAACAGATGCCGACTGTACTCCCACTCCTCTGTGGCTAGAAACTGTGGCTCAATTTTACGAGGAAACAAATGCTGATTTAATTATTGGTCCGGTAGCTATTTATCCAGCCAATAATTATTTCGAAAAAATGCAACAACTTGAATTTCATTCGCTTGTAAGTTCAGGTGCGGGGGCAGCAGGTGCAGGAAAACCAATAATGTGTAATGGTGCAAACTTAGCTTTTAAACGAAGCGTATGGCTAAGTAATTATTCAAATTTACAAGATAAATCGGCTTCGGGCGATGATGTTTTTTTATTGCATGCCATTAAAAAACAAACGGGGAAAATTGAATTTTTGAAATCGAAAAACGCATTCGTTACAACAAAGCCCAGCGAAACTATTCGTACATTTTTAAATCAACGCAAACGTTGGGCATCCAAAGCACCATTGTATACCGATTTTACAACAATATTAGTGTCTATAATTGTTTTAGGCACTTCTCTACTTCAAATTACATTACTCATAGCAAGCTTTATTTCAATCAATTACCTTATTTATCTGGGTATCGTTTTTATATCAAAATTAGTTATTGATTTCATATTCCTAAAACAAACAGCATCATTTTTCGGACAAAAAATAACTGCCATAACGCTTTTATTGTCGGCGGCTGTTTATCCATATTATATCGTTTATTCTGCTATATCGGGTGTTATGAAAGGCATAAAAACAGATAGTAATTAAAAAAAATTACAAGCCACAAGTTATTTAAAATGCCAAAGCGGGCGATTGAATTATTTTATCTACGAAAGGGGACTTTTAAATTTCCTTCTTTCGCCAATTACCTTTTAGCAAATACCAATATCCAAGCCCACCAATGAGTATCCAATATACAAATTCGGACATCCACACTACGGCAACCGAACTTGGATTGATAATGCTTGTATAATAAACATAACTGATATAGAAAAACAAGGTGACAACCTCCATCAGAAATGCTGTGCGGGTGTTTCCAGTTCCCGAAACTCCATTGAAAACAATAAAAAACCCTGCAAAAAGCAAATTTGCAACAGATACTATCTGGATAACCGATATACTTGCCTGTATGAGCGTTTGATCATCAGTATAGATTCGAGCCATTATTTCTGGAAAAACAAGGGTAAAAATCATAAGTGGCAACACTAAAATGATGGATATAAATGCCACTTTATTGATGAGCGGAACTACTTCTTCTTTGCGCCCTGCGCCTATCAAATTGCTAACTAACGTATTAACAGTTGTTGCTAAAGCCGAAGCCGGAATCATAAGTAAGATATATAAACTACGACCAATATTGGAAACAGCCAATGGTCGTTCGCCCATGTGCTCGATAAAAATAAAAAACATAAACCAAGTAGAAATCGAAATAAAATATTGGAACATAATAAAAATAGATAATTCCAATATCTGCAAAACAGTTTTTATTTCAACCTTTCGGATCTGAAATAAGGCATAGCGTTTTAAATCAACTTTAAAAACAGTATATAAAACCACATAAATAAGTGTTACTATCTCTGCAATTACCGACGCAATACCGGCACCTTCTATTCCCAAAGGAGCAAAACCGAAATTACCAAAAATCAAAATATAATCCAATATGATATTGGTTACTGCCATTAAAATAGCCGAAGTTGTCAGAATGCGGGTTTGAGTAATTCCAACATAAAACGCTCTGAAAATGGCATTTACAAAGGCAAAGAAGTAACCATAAATGCGCCAATCCAGATATGCTATAGTTGATTCGTACACGGGTTCCGAACTTACAACATATTTCATGAGTAGCGGAACACCTTTTAACGAAATTGCGAAAATCAAAATACTGAGTAATAAATTAAAAAGCAAGGCATTATTAAATATGGCTCCTATTTGCTTCAAATTCTGCTCCCCATTTCGGCGACCAATAAGTATTTGAGCGCCCTGACTAAACCCAAACCCAATCATGTAGATGGCAAAATAAAACACACCTCCAATGGCCGAAGCACCTAACTCCACCTCTCCTACTCGACCTAAGAACGCAGTATTTGTGACATTCACAATATTCTGAGAAATTAATGTCAGAAAAATAGGATAAGTAATTTTGAATATATTTTTGTTCGAAGTCATGTTCTTGTGTTTTGTCGAAGGTCTTAGGTCTAAGGTCGTAAGACTATTCTCATTCGACTTTTGTCTTTTGATCTTTGTCTTTTGTTTTTTAAATTAAATCCCTTGGCTAAAAATGAGTCCTTTAATAGTATATTTCTTTAACAAGTCTTCAACAACCGAGAGTTGTTTTTGTTCAATGGCCAATCGGAAAGGCTCGACCAACAATGCTAGCTCACTTTGTGGATAAACCTTTGATACATAACTATATGCTGCAACAAAATAGGACGATAACACCATTTTTTCTTCATCTTCAAACAAACTAGTATTGTCAATGCCTGTAAATAAATAGGTTAGATAGGCTTTTTTATACGATTTGCAGTTTTTAATCAGCATAAAATCAGGATTTTCAGCAATAAATTGCTCATACCAAATTATGCGATCAACATGTTGCTTGGGCTGAATTACTATGCCAGCATCATCAATAAAACCTTCGCGGTTTTCTTTTTCTATTTGCTGCAAATAAGCTTTCATCGGTTCCGAAAACAAGGGCATTAGGTTTTTAATTAAATAACTCCTATCTTGTTCAATATAAACCTGACCTTCAGATACAGCATATTTAAACCCATATTTCAACAACTCAGCTTTTGCCAGTTTCAACTTTTTTGATACAGTTGTATTTGTAAATAATGGTAAATAATCCGTTGTGTCGTTCATCAATTTGTCGTTTAGCTTTAATTCAAGCGTATCAATCAATTCTTGATAAATGCAATAAGCCGAATCGCACAGTCCAGTTGATTTATTCGAAAAAATGCGTTTAAACTCATTCATCGACAATTCCATAGACTTAGCATCCGTACTATCAAGTTGCTGAATATAGGCTCTAAAAGCTACTAAATCAGCATTCTCTGAAAGCATCGAGCTATCATTCAAAAAAAGCGTACTATCATTGGCGATAGATGACTGATTGTTAGCCGGCTTATTACACGAAGCGAATAAAACCATCAACAAAAAAGCTAGTTGAGACAATTTAAATGGCATAAAAATTATAGCATAAAAAAACTGCCATTAAAAAATTAATGGCAGCTTTTTGGTTTGTATTTTTTGTATTTTATAAACTAAGCGTTTTTAGCTTTCAATACAATTGCTTTAAAAGCTTCTGGGTGATTCATTGCTAAATCGGCTAATACTTTGCGGTTCATTTCGATACCAGCTTTGTGTAAAGCGCCCATTAATTTTGAATACGATAAACCTTCCAAACGAGCTGCTGCATTGATACGTTGAATCCACAAAGCACGGAAGTTACGTTTTTTGGTTTTACGGTCGCGGTAAGCATATTGCAACCCTTTTTCCCACGTGTTTTTAGCTACGGTCCACACATTGCGGCGACCTCCAAAATAACCTCTGGTGAGGCTTAAAATTCTTTTTCTTCTTTTACGTGAAGCAACGTGATTTACTGATCTTGGCATAATTAAAAATGATTTGTGAATGTTAGCGTCGTGTTTTGCTCACGATCTTTTGTGCTAAATGCATTCTGTTTTTTTAAATAAGAAAATGTTTTTAAAAGTTTAGTGTTCTGACTATTTCAAACAAAGCATTTCTTTAACGTTTGTCAAGTCGGTCTTGCATACAAGAGCTCCATGAGTTAAGTTACGTTTTTGCTTGGTTGTTTTTTTAGTCAAAATGTGACGTTTAAAAGCATGTTTTCTTTTAATCTTTCCTGTTCCGGTAAGGGTAAACCTTTTTTTGGCACCGGAGTTAGTTTTCATTTTTGGCATTGTTTATATATTTAATTGATAAAAAAAATCATTTTGGTTTTTTTGGCGAAAACATGATAATCATGCGTTTACCTTCGAGCTGTGGTAATTGATCCACTTTAGCAAAATCCTCTAAATCAGTTGCAAAACGAGCTAAAAGCATTTCGCCTTGTTCTTTAAAGAGAATTGAACGACCTTTGAAAAACACATAAGCTTTCACTTTGCAGCCTTCTTTCAGAAATTCCTGAGCGTGTTTCAACTTAAAGTTATAATCATGATCATCAGTCTGGGGACCAAATCTGATTTCTTTTAAAATTACTTTAGCTGTTTTGGCTTTTTGTTCCTTTTCGCGTTTTTTAAGTTGATACAAGAATTTCTGATAATCAACCACTTTACAAACCGGCGGAACTGCTGTTGGTGATATTTCAACCAAGTCTAATTCCAAATCATCGGCTATTTTCAGGGCTTGCTCGAACGGATATATGCCTTGTTCGACATTATCGCCCACCAAACGTACTTCTTTTAGACCTTTAATTTTCTCGTTAATTCTATTGGGTTGTTCCTTTTCTCTACCCTTATTAGGCCTGATAAATAATTGTTTAGCTATTGCTTGTTTCCTCCTTAATTTAGTTAATACAACGAATTGATGTTGCTCTCAATTTGAGCGCGCAAATATAATACTTTTTTTTCAATTAAACAACTTTTTTTCAAAATGGTGATCATCGTAGTTTCGAGTAAAATTTCGGCCCCACATAAAACCTTTTTCGGCAAACAAAATTACAATTGGATTTGTAGGAGTAAATGTTCCTGGTGCACTTACATTATATATTGCGCCTACAGGTTTATTTTCGCGATACGAAAAAGCCGATTTCCAACGATTAGGGTTTTGGCGGGGATTTATATCCACAGCTAAGCCAAAAGCATGCTTGGAATAACTTGCATTACGGTAACAAAAGCTATAAGTATTATTATCATTCATCGAAGCATTGTCGTTCCAATTGTATTTAACGATAGGTATCACCTTCTCAACCGGAAACTTAAGCTGAAGGATTTCTTTAAAAACCACACGCAAATCAGCTGCTATTGCCTTATTTGCAAGCAATTGCCCTTGATGCATTTTACCGTCCATCGAATAATAATGAACTGTAATAAGTTCCAACTGATCAATTATATACTTTGGAGCTTTTGTGCCTTCAATGGCTTGTTCAAAAGTATAATTACAATCTATAATAATAGCTTTGGTTTTTATTTTCGGCTCTAAATCTACATTTTGATTCTTTTTATTTTCAGTACAAGACAAAAACAGAAACACAAATAGAATTAGCGTACAGTTTAAAAAAAAATGCTTAAAAATGAACGTCTTCAACCTTTTAACTTTATGAACCTTATAACTTTATAACTTTATGAACCTTATAACTTTATGAACTATCTACAAAACTCCCTTTGTACTCGGCAATTCATATTGATAAATATCACGCTTTACAGCCATTTTAATGGACTTTGCCAGCGCTTTGAATATTCCTTCTACTTTGTGATGTTCATTATCACCTTCAGCCTTAATATTGAGATTCATACGAGCAGCATCACTGAATGATTTAAAAAAGTGCAGAATCATTTCGGTTGGCAAATCACCAATAAATTCGCGTTTAAAATTAGCATCGTAAACCAACCAAGGCCGGCCACCAAAATCGAGCGCAACCGAACACAAACAATCGTCCATAGGTAACTGAAAACCATAACGCTCAATACCCCGCTTATTGCCAAGCGCTTTTAACAAAGCCTCGCCAAGTGCTATAGCCGTATCTTCGATAGTATGGTGCTCATCAACTTCCAAATCACCTTTTACCACTATTGTTAGGTCGCTGCCGGAGTGCTTCCCAATTTGCTCTAACATGTGGTCGAAAAACTTTAAACCCGTATCGATATGACAATTACCACTTCCATCCAAATTTAAATCAACCAAAATATCAGTTTCTTTTGTAGTACGCTTCACAATAGCAGTTCGTTCGCCAGCAAAAAGAAATTCGGCTATTCGGCTCCAATCCGTTGATTGCAAAGCACAATAATCTCTCAACTCATTATCAACCAATGCATTTACATCTTCACTTATAAAAATAGCTTTACAGCCTAAATTTTTAGCCAATTGAACATCGGTTATACGGTCGCCAATAACAAACGAACCAGCCAAGTCATATTTATCGCTAAAATACTTGGTAAGCATACCTGTGCCAGGCTTGCGAGTTGGCAAGTTGGCTTCCGGAAAAGATGTATCGATAAATATTTTATCAAATTCAACGCCCTCGTTTTTAAGAATTTGCAGAAACTTATGCTGTACGGCATCGAAATTTTCTTGCGGATACACCTCAGTTCCTAATCCATCCTGATTCGTTACCAAGGCCCATTCAAAATCGAGCTTTGTACGTATAAAATACAAGTTACGAATTACTGCAGGCAAAAATTCAATTTGCTCCACATTATCAACCTGAAACGTAACAGGTGGTTCAACGATAATTGTACCATCGCGATCAATAAATAACACCTTTTTTTTATTATCAGCCATTTCTTATGAATTACAAGTTATGAATTACGTTATCGGCTTTACCACTTGGAGTAGCAAAGAATTATGAAATACTTATTTGTTTGTGTCTGCAAAAATACGTCATTTTTAGCTGAAATAAAAATTGAAACACACATAATAGGTATTCATGTAATCATTTGAAATAATTTCGCAGTTTTAACACGCATATACAAATTAAAAATAGTACTTTTGCAGTCGAAAAACAAAGGTATAGTTTCCGATGTTAAGGTATTTATATTCAATTAATTAAAGTTTTATGGAATGGTTTATTGATTTGATAACCAAAGAAAGCATTGCCCATATTATTTTACTTTACTCATTTGTAATAGCCGTTGGGGTTATGTTGGGTAAAATAAAATTTTTCGGTATATCTCTTGGAGTTACATTTGTATTGTTTGTTGGTATTTTAGTCGGACACTTTGGATTTTCGGTACCCCTTGAAGTGTTACACTTTATTCGCGAATTTGGTCTTATCCTATTTATTTTTTCGATAGGTTTGCAGGTAGGTCCAGGATTCTTTGCTTCGTTTAAACAGGGAGGCATGAAGCAAAACATGTTAGCAGCTTCGGTAGTTTTGTTGGGTGTAGCAACTACTATTGCCTTGTTTTATATTTTTGGAGGTGCTATCCCTATGCCCATGTTTGTAGGAATTTTATCGGGGGCGGTAACCAACACGCCTGGACTAGGTGCAGCACAAGAAGCTTTACGACAGCTACACGATGCTGGACAAATTACCGAAATTCCACAAATCGCTCTTGGTTATGCGGTGGCTTATCCACTTGGCGTTACCGGAATTATACTATCGTTAATTTTGGTTCGTGTGTTTTTTAAAGTCAATTTTGAGAAGGAAGTTCAAAATTTAAACGAATTATCGAGCGGGTCAGTTGAAAACACAAAAATTATAACAATTGAAGTTAATTCGAAGGCTATTGCAGGTAAAAATTTATCGCAAATTCGTAAATTAATTGGCCGTCAGTTTGTTGTATCACGCTTATTGAGCGAAAACAATTTTTCAATCCCCAATGGTAAGACTGTTTTAAAAAACGACGACAAAATTTTAGTTGTAACAACCGAATCGGACTCCGAAGCAATTATTGCTTTTATGGGCGAAGTGATTGATTATGACTGGAAAGAATCGGAAAACAAAATGGTTTCGCGCCGTATTGTAATTACACGTGGAGTTATAAATGGCAAAACACTAGGTTCGCTTAAACTTCGTTCAGTTAATGTCAATTGCACACGCGTTATTCGTTCGGGTTTCGACCTGCTTGCTAATCCCAATCTGGTTCTTCAAGTAGGCGACCGTGTAGTAATTGTAGGCACTCCCGAAGCTATTAAACGTGTGGAGGATATGTTAGGCAATACTTTGAAACGTCTCGACGAGCCACATATTATCACCTTATTTGTAGGTATTTTCATTGGAATTATTTTTGGTAGTATTCCGTTGTTTATTCCTGGAATGCCGATGCCTGTAAAACTTGGCTTAGCTGGCGGCCCATTGGTAGTTGCTATACTGTTAGGTCGATTTGGTTTTAGACTAAAACTAATAACCTACACTACGCAAAGTGCAAACTTAATGCTTCGCGAAATAGGAATCACGCTGTTTTTGGCGAGTGTTGGACTTGCTTCGGGTGGTAAATTTGTCGAAACGGTAGTAACAGGTAATGGCTTACTTTGGATAGCATGTGGGTTTATTATCACCACATTACCATTATTAATTGTTGGAACATTTGGTCGTAAGGTAATGAAATTAAACTACTTTACATTAATGGGCTTACTTTCAGGCAGTATGACCGACCCTCCTGCCCTAGCCTACTCCAATGCTTATTCGGGTAACGATGCGCCCGCTATTGCCTATTCAACGGTTTATCCGCTTACCATGTTTTTAAGAGTTATTTTGGCACAAATACTAATTCTATCATTTGCTTAATAAAACTGTTAACTCGGAGGATTTCTTGGCTTTAACAATAAATTCTCCGAGAATAGTTGCAATCTTCACTAACTTTTGTGTTCTTTTGTTTCCT
Organism: uncultured Paludibacter sp.; assembly: GCA_964466415.1. Classification (GTDB taxonomy): domain Bacteria; phylum Bacteroidota; class Bacteroidia; order Bacteroidales; family Paludibacteraceae; genus Paludibacter. Next base: position 12,792 of record CAYXQZ010000012.1, on the reverse strand, counting down.
TTTGTGGTTTAGAAATAATTTCTTTTGAAACAAGCTGATTAGCTCTTAATAACGCTTCATTAATATTGCTACAGATATTTTCGCTTCCAATCATTTTTTCCACACCGGTTTTGCTTAGTACTCTGTGAACCTGATCATTAACACCCGAAAGCACAATTTGTGTTTTATCTTTCGACGACATTTTGATAAAACTCTCGAGGTTATGACAGCCAGTGGAATCAATAAACGGCACTTTACGCATTCTGATAATTCTAACTTTGGGCTTATCGCCTATCTGCTTCATTGTTTCTTCAAATTTGCTAGCTACTCCAAAGAAAAACGGACCTTCAATTTCGTAAATCTCCACATACTTGGGTATCAATAGTTTTTCAGCTTCAACGCCCTGCTCTATAAATTCAGCGCTATTAATTTCATCATTAAAAACCGACACAGTAGATGTTTCAGATATACGACGAATAAACAATACTACCGCCAACAGCAAACCAATTTCGATAGCAATCGTTAAATCAAAGATAACAGTTAGCAGAAAAGTAGTTAATAATACTGCTACATCTGCTTTAGGGGTTCGTAGCAAGTTTTTAAATGTGCGCCATTCGCTCATATTATATGCAACCACCACTAACACACCAGCCAAGCAAGCCATAGGAATATGTTTGGTTAAATTGCCCAAAAACAAAAGTATAAGCAATAAAACTAAAGCATGTACCAATCCGGCAACAGGTGTACGTCCTCCATTATTAATATTAGTCATTGTTCGAGCTATAGCTCCAGTAGCAGGTATACCTCCAAAAAGGGGTGTAACTACATTGGCAATTCCCTGTGCAATAAGCTCAGTATTGGAATCGTGCTTATCTCCAGTAACTCCATCGGCAACTGTGGCCGACAAAAGCGATTCGATAGCACCCAGCATAGCGATGGTAAAAGCAGTTGGAAGTAACATTTGAATTACAGCAAAATTAATTTCGGGTGCTACCGCTTTTGGGAGCGATGGGTCAATAGTAAAACGGTCGCCAATAGTTTCGATACCATTAATTCCCATTTTATGACGTAGTATATAAACTACAACTGTAGTAAGTACAATAGCAATTAATGAACCTGGAATTTTACGTGTAAATGTTGGAGTTATAAATATAATAAATATTGACACTAACCCTACTCCAACCGACCATAGATTAATAGTATCAATAAAATTATAATACACCATCCATTTATGTAAAAAATCGCCGGGTAATACTCCTGTTTCCATACCAAACAAGTCTTTAATTTGCGTAGTAAATATGGTAAGCGCTATACCGCTTGTAAAACCTACTACAACAGGATACGGAATAAACTTAATAATACTCCCCAACTTAAGTAACCCCATTGCGATAAGCATAATACCCGAAATAAGGGTAGCTACAATTAGACCAGTAATGCCAAATTCCTGAACTACGCCATAAACAATAACAATAAATGCACCTGTAGGACCGCCAATTTGCACTTTACTACCTCCAAAAAACGATATGATAAATCCGGCAATAATTGCTGTAAAAATTCCTTTCTCGGGCGTTACTCCTGATGCTATACCAAAGGCAATAGCCAGTGGCAACGCTACTATACCTACAATAAGACCAGCCATTAGGTCGGCATAAAACTGTTCTTTAGTATAGTTTTTAAGAGTGCTTAGTAATTTGGGTTGAAAAATCATATTTTTATTTTTTAAATAAATTTTATCTGTTGTTTTTGTTCTTCGAAAAGTACCTACACCATGCCGAAATGCCACATTCATTGCATTTTGGCTTACGAGCAATACATACATACCTACCATGTAATATTAACCAATGATGCGCAATAGGTATTAAATCCTGTGGAATATTTTTGATCAATTCAAGTTCCGTTTGCAATGGATTTTTAGAGTTTGTGGTAAACCCGATACGCTCCGAAACCCTAAACACATGTGTATCAACAGCCATTGTAGGTTTATTAAAAATTACCGAAGCAATTACATTGGCCGTTTTGCGCCCAACACCCGGAAGTGTTTGTAATTTTTCCACATCGTCGGGCACAATAGCTCCAAAATCATCGCATAACTTACGGGCCATTCCCACCAAATGCTTTGCTTTATTATTAGGGAACGAAATGGATTTAATTGACTCAAATACAACTTCGGACGAACTTGCAGCAAGCACTTCGGGTGTAGGATATTGGGCAAATAAAGCAGGAGTTATTAAATTTACACGTTTATCGGTACATTGAGCCGATAAAATGACAGCCACAAGTAATTCGTATGGATTGGTGTGATGTAACTCAGTTTCGGCAATTGGCATATTGGTTTTGAACCAATCTACTATATTCGAATAACGTTGTTTAGTAGTCATTAATTTGGGTTTTAATACTCTGAATAAAGCTTTTTCAGGAATAATTATAAACGGACTGCAAAGTTAAAACAAATTTTCAGTACATTTGTCCTATATTTGAATTATTAATTTTAAAAACAAATACATTATGTTACATAAAACATTCGAAACAAAAGTAACAATATATTCATACAACGAACTTTCCGAATCGCATAAAACGCTCATTGAAAAAGCGAAAGAACAAGTATTTAAAGCTTATGCTCCTTATTCGGGTTTTAGTGTAGGTGCAGCCATTGAACTCGAAAATAACGAAATATTTGCAGGCAATAACCAAGAAAACGCAGCATACCCTTCGGGATTATGTGCCGAAAGGGTAGCCATGTTTTATGCCAATGCTCAATTTCCTCAAATAGCTGTTAAAACTTTAGCTATAGCCGCTTACACACATGGTGAATTTTTAAAAAGCCCTGTAACACCTTGTGGTGCTTGCCGACAAGTACTTCTTGAGAGTGAAACCCGCTTCGACAATTCGATTGAGGTATTGCTCTACGGAAGCGACGAAATTTATTATTTACAAAACGTAAAACAATTACTACCTTTGTGTTTCGAAAAAACGAGTTTAAACAAATAGTTAATTGTTGAAAAAATATTTCATAGTCTATTGATTTTTATGTAAATTGCGAACCAATTCAACTTACATATTGAATTTAACAATTAAATGAAAAAAGAAATTCTTCATATCGAATATCCATTAAACAATGCCTCCATACCAATTTTATGGAAAAGCATAGGCACACCACTTGGACTATCAGAATGGTTTGCCGATGGAGTAACAGTTGAAGGTGACGAATACACTTTTATCTGGGATGATTCAGAACAAACAGCCAAGCTACTTCAATCAAAAGCAAATAATTTTATTCGGTTTCAATGGACCGATAATGTAGGAACAGAAGATTATTTTGAAATAAAAATAACCAAAGAATCCATCACAAATGAACTAACACTTGTAGTAACTGATACAGTTTATAAAAACGAAAAAGAAGACACAATTTTGTTGTGGAATAAACAAATAGATGAATTAAAACGAAAAACAGGCATTTAATTTCTTTGTTAAACTTTAAATATACTTACTCAAAATCAAAAAAGAGTTTTTTCCTTTATCGGAGAAAACTCTTTTTTAGTAGGTATATTCTATTATTCCCGAAAAACTACCTCACAGCACATGGTAACGAAACTGCCTATCGGAATACAAGGTGAACTCCCTTTTATCGAAAAAATGTAAATTAAATAACACAAAAAAGGCCTGTAAACATGTTCATTGTTCACAAGCCTTTGAATTAAAATTTTGTTATTGAATAAATATCCTGTCTGATATTTCTACCTTCCAAACAACTTACTTTGCAAATCGCCTCTTTTCATTTTTTGTAAATCCCGTATTATTGCACCTTTATATTCTTGTTTATACCAAAAAAAGAATTTACGTTGTTCGAGCTTTTCGTTTTTACTTTTGGCTGTATACATGGGTTCTAAGGTGTAGGGATGATAGCCGGAATAATAAATTTCGGTTGCCAAAGTCATGGGAGTTGGTGTAAAATCCTGAACTTGCTCCAGTTTAAAATCCATCTTTTTTGTCAAAACAGCCAATTCGGCCATATCATCGTTTTTACAGCCCGGGTGACTCGAAATAAAATAAGGTATCAATTGTTGATTTAGTCCTGCTTCGCGGTTTATTTGCTCAAATTGCTCTTTAAATTTTGCAAAATAACTAAATGCTGGCTTACGCATAGTATACAAAACCTTATCGGAAGTATGCTCGGGTGCAATTTTCAAACGCCCTGATACATGCTTGCTAATCAGCTCCTTAATATATTCGGCATGACTATTATTTGCTTCTTCGCTTTTGGTATCGCTTAACAATAAATCGTACCTCACTCCGCTCCCAACGAATGATTTTTTAATTCCTGGCATTTTATCTACCGATCGATAAATATCGATTAGTCGACTGTGATTGGTATCCAAATTGAAACAAACTTTAGGGTGAATACACGACGGTTTTTTGCATTTCCGGCAAATGTCCATATCAATACCTTTTAGTCCGTACATATTGGCCGATGGGCCGCCTAAATCGCTGATATATCCTTTAAAATCAGGCATTTCGGTTACTTTTTTTACCTCATTCAGAATCGATTCTTTGGACCTCGACACAATGTGCTTGCCCTGATGTGCCGAAATGGTGCAAAAAGCACAACCACCAAAGCAACCTCGATGCAAATTCACCGAAAACTTAATCATTTCGAATGCCGGAATGGTTTTTCCTTTGTATTTTGGGTGTGGTAAGCGCGTATAAGGCAAGTCGAAAGAAAAGTCCAACTCTGCCTCCGAAAGCGGCTCATAGGGTGGATTTACTACCACCCAACGGTTGCCTGTTTTTTGTAACAAACGGTCGGCTTCAATGCGGTTACTTTCTATCTCAATATGCTTAAAATTAGAAGCATAGAGTTTTTTATCAACTAAACATGTTTCGTGCGAAACAAGCGTTTTATCAATAAATTTGGAAATAGGAATTTCTTTTGACAAAAAAGAAGTTTGCGGAATATCCGTCAGTTCCTTAATAATTTCGCCATTTTTTATACGTGCAACAAGTTCGCGTATCGGTTTTTCGCCATTGCCATAAATCAAAATATCTGCTTTGGAATCGACTAAAATACTTGGCATCAGTTTATCCGACCAATAATCGTAATGTGTAAACCTGCGAAGCGAGGCTTCAATACCACCAATTACAATAGGAACTTCAGGATATAACTTTCTAATTATATTACAATATGTAATAGTGGCATAATCAGGTCGCATATTGGGTTTGCCATCAGGCGAATAGGCATCGTCCGAACGCAGGCGTTTGTTGGCCGTGTAATGATTAACCATAGAATCCATATTTCCACCCGAAACGGCAAAAAACAAGCGCGGTCGTCCCATTTTTTTGAAATCGCGCAGGTCGTCGCGCCAGTTTGGTTGCGGAACAATAGCTACACGAAGTCCTTCCGCTTCGAGAATTCGACCAATAACAGCCGCCCCAAAAGCAGGGTGATCGATGTAGGCATCGCCAGTAAAAAACACCACATCCACTTCATCCCAGTTACGAATTTCGAGTTCTTTTTTGGTAGTTGGTAAAAAATCGGTTAGTTGATATATTTTATTTATCATAATAATTCACATAATTCAATATAATTCAGAGAAATACAAATTGATACCTATAAAATATCAATTTATGAATTATTTAACAAAGATACTGATAAATAAGTTCTTAAGAAATAGTGATTTGTTAGTAAAACAAGCCACCTACCATAAACATGGTATGTAAAATACCCCATGATTGCGATTGTAGATGATTTTTCAGCGCTTTATCTTTGCATTATCAAAATCAATAACACAAAACTATCAAATATAACATACATAAAAAATTTATAATATGGCACAGATTGCAAAAAACGTAAACGAACTTATTGGTAAAACGCCTTTAGTTCAATTATCAAATTACAGTATCAATAAGGGTGTTGCAGCCAATTTGATTGTAAAATTAGAATTATTTAATCCTGCAGGTTGCGTTAAAGAACGAATTGCGCTAGCCATGATTGAAGATGCCGAAGCAGCAGGTATTTTAAAACCAGGTGTTGAAATTATTGAACCTACAAGTGGAAATACTGGTATTGGATTAGCAATGGTTTCGGCAGTTAAAGGCTATAAATTAACGCTTGCCATGCCCGAAACCATGAGCATCGAACGACGTAATTTATTAAAGGCATTTGGCGCAAATTTGGTACTTACACCAGGCGCTTTAGGCATGAAAGGTGCTATTGCAAAAGCTCAGGAATTGCATGAAGCAAATCCAAACTCTTTTTTACCACAACAATTTGAGAATCCATCGAACCCAAAAGTACATTATAAAACTACTGGACCCGAAATATGGAACGATACAGATGGTAAAGTTGATATTTTTGTTGCGGGAGTGGGCACTGGTGGTACTGTAGCTGGTGTTGGAAAATTTTTAAAAGAAAAAAATCCGAACATTCAAATTATTGCAGTTGAACCAGCTGATTCTCCTGTACTTTCGGGTGGAGCACCTGGACCACACAAAATTCAAGGTATTGGTGCCGGTTTTATTCCAAAAAATTACGATGCATCAGTAGTAGATGAAGTAATTAAAGTTTCAAATGACCAGGCCATTTTAACTGCTCGTGAGTTAGCTAAGCAAGAAGGGCTTTTAGTAGGAATATCATGTGGAGCAGCAACTTACGGTGCAACTCAAATAGCTCTTCGTCCCGAAAATAAAGGCAAAAACATTGTAGTTTTACTACCTGATACTGGCGAACGTTATCTCTCTACATTACTTTATGCATTTGACGAATATCCTTTGTAATTTACGATTTTTTCATTTACTATTTAGAAGTTATTAAACATAAAAATATATGGCATCAAAAGATTTAAATTTTAAAGTTAACGGTAAAAATATCGGACTAACTAAATATCAGGGCTATGCCCGAAATTTCGAACTCATTGTAGACGAGCCCGAAATGCTAGGTGGCGAAGATTCTGCTGCTAATCCTGTTGAATATCTCTTAGCTGGCTATGCAGGTTGTTTGAACGTAGTTTTTGGTATAGTGGCAAAAGAATTAAATATTGAAATAAAAAATTTAGAAATAAATATCAACGGAGATATAAATCCGGCAAAGTTTTTAGGATTTTCTGATGAAGAACGTGCTGGTTTTAAATCGCTTAATGTTGAAATTAAATTAGAAACAAATGTTGATAAAGATAATGAAGCTTTGCTGATTCAAAAAGTAAAAAATCGTTGTCCAATTAACGACAATTTGTCTAATCCAACTCCAATAAATTATAAATACAATTAAAAATAAATTTACAAGATATGTCTAATCATTTAAAATTTGAAACTTTACAAGTACATGCTGGTCAAGTAGTTGACGGAACAACAA
>CAYXQZ010000012.1:0-5368 GCA_964466415.1 uncultured Paludibacter sp. | reverse complement strand
TTAAAATTTGAAACTTTACAAGTACATGCTGGTCAAGTAGTTGACGGAACAACAAAAGCACGTGCAGTGCCTATTTATCAAACTAGTTCGTATGTATTCGACGATGCAGCCGATGGTGCTGATCTTTTTGCCCTTCGCAAATTCGGTAATATCTATACTCGTTTGATGAACCCTACAACCGATGTTTTCGAAAAACGTATTGCTGCGCTCGAAGGCGGTGTAACTGCTTTGGCAACTTCGTCGGGACAATCGGCTCAGTTTTTAGCACTCAATAATATTTTACAAGCTGGCGATAATTTTGTATCTACTTCGCACTTATACGGCGGAACATACAATCAGTTTAAAAACCAATTTAAACGCTTGGGTGTTGAAGTAAAATTCACTGTCGACGATAAACCTGAAACTTTCGAAGCATTGATCGATGATAGCACAAAGGCCATTTATTTGGAAACCATCGGAAATCCTGATTTAAATATTCCTGATTTTGAAGCTATTGCAGCTGTAGCCGACAAACATGGTATTCCACTTATTGTAGATAATACGTTTGGTGCAGGTGGTGCAATTTTCCGTCCAATTGAGCATGGAGCAAGTGTAGTAGTTGAATCGGCTACAAAATGGATAGGCGGTCATGGAACATCGTTAGGTGGAGTTATTGTGGACAGTGGTAAATTCAACTGGGGTAATGGAAAATTCCCTGCATTTACTGAACCTTCGGATAGTTATCATGGATTGATATTTTGGGATGTGTTTGGAACTGACGGACCTTTCGGCAATATTGCGTTCAATATACGTGCTCGCGTAGAAGGACTTCGCGACTGGGGTAATGCAATCAGTCCTTTCAATTCGTTTATGCTGTTACAAGGCTTAGAAACATTGTCATTGCGCGTAGAACGTCATGTTCAAAACGCTTTGGAATTGGCAATTTGGCTTGAAAATCATCCTGCAGTGGAATATGTAAATTATCCAGGATTGAAAAGCAGTCCGTACCATACTTTGGCTAACAAATACTTAAAACGTGGTTATGGTGGTGTACTTTCGTTCAAACTTAAAGGCGATGCAGCGAAAGCTGACAAATTGATTGATAGTTTGAAATTAATCAGCCATTTAGCCAATGTGGGCGATGCCAAATCCTTGATTATTCACCCAGCAGCTACAACACATGAGCAATTATCGCCCGAAGATAAAATATCGGCTGGTGTTTTCCCAGGACTATTGCGTATTTCGGTTGGTATTGAGCATATTGCCGATATTAAAGCCGACTTGGAACAAGGTTTTGAATCTATAAAATGATTCAGAAACAGATGATAAAAAAAAGCAAACTTAAAAAAGTTTGCTTTTTTTTATCAAAATAAATTGGGTTTTCTGCTTTTAGCCTCATCAAGACTTAGCAAATTCACTTTCTTGGTTTGTTTATCCCTAAGTAATTGATATTCTGCATCAACTTCGGCCATATAGGTTGGTAAAGTTTTGGCATTCATTAATTGCGAAACAATAAACGTATTTATTGATGCGTCTTTTACATAAACTACTGGCCCTGAATAGTTAGGCGATATTTTTACAGCAGTATGTATTTTCGAAGTAGTTGCGCCACCTATCAATAGTGGAATTTTTAGCCCTGCTTTTTCCATTTCCGAAGCTACATAGGTCATTTCTTCGAGCGATGGAGTTATCAATCCACTCAAACCTACGATATCCACTTTTTCATCAATAGCTGTTTGAATAATTTTTTCGGTTGGTGTCATAACGCCCAAATCAATCACCTCAAAATTATTACAAGCCAACACCACTGAAACGATATTTTTACCAATATCATGGACATCGCCTTTCACTGTAGCAATCAGGAATTTACCTGCCGACGAACTTTGTCCTGGAACTTTGGTGCGTTCAATTTCGGGTTGTAAAATGGCCACTGCTTTTTTCATGGTGCGAGCAGTTTTCACTACTTGTGGCAAAAACATTTTACCTTGTCCAAACAAATCGCCCACGATGTTCATACCACTCATAAGCGGTTTTTCAATTATCTCGATGGCCGAATCGTAAACTGTAAGCGCTTCCGCCAAATCCTCTTCCAGAAAATCGCTTATCCCTTTTATCAAGGCATATTCTAATCGTCCTTGCAACTCACGGGTACGCCATTCGTCTACTTTCTCTACTTTCTCTCCTGAAGCTTGATTCTTTACCTTTTCGGCTAGTTCAACCATACGTTCTGTTGCATCAGGTCTACGATTAAGCACCACATCTTCAACATGTTCAAGCAATTCGGGTTCAATATCTTCGTAAATTTGGAGCATGCCTGCATTCACAATTCCCATATCCATGCCTTCTTTGATAGCATAATACAAAAACACGCTGTGAATAGCCTCACGTACCACATTATTGCCTCTAAATGAGAAAGATAAATTGCTTACACCTCCACTTACTTTGGCATAGGGTAAGTTTTGTTTTATCCAACGTGTAGCATTTATAAAATCTACGCCATAGTTATTATGTTCTTCTATACCAGTAGCAATTGCCAATACATTTGGGTCAAAAATTATGTCCTGTGGTGGAAAACCAACTTTATCGACCAACAAACGATATGCACGTTCGCAAATCTGCGTTTTACGTTCGAAACTGTCAGCTTGTCCTTTTTCGTCGAAAGCCATCACAACTACAGCAGCACCATACGCACGAATTTTACGTGCTTTATCCAAAAAGTCAGCTTCACCTTCTTTTAAACTGATGGAGTTTACAATGCATTTACCTTGCACACATTTAAGTCCAGCTTCAATCACTTCCCATTTTGAGGAGTCAATCATAATGGGCACACGTGAGATTTCGGGCTCCGAAACTAAATAATTCAGAAAAGTAACCATTTCCTCCTTAGCCTCAAGCATGGCATCGTCCATGTTGATGTCTATTACTTGTGCGCCGTCCTCCACCTGTTTGCGGGCAACTGTCAATGCTTCTTCGTATTTCTTTTCGTTTATTAAACGTAAAAACATACGTGAACCAGCTACATTGCAACGTTCGCCAATATTGGTAAAGAGCGAATCGTTATTTATCACCAACGCTTCTAGACCCGAAAGTTCTAGATCAGTTGAAGCCTTCTGCATTTCTCTCACCGTTTTACTTTCAATTAACTTTTGATAAGTTGCAATATGATCAGGTGAAGTTCCACAGCATCCACCAATTATGTTAACCAGTTTTTCGTCGAAATACTCCACCACCTGCTCTGCCATGCGTTCGGGTGTTTCATCGTACTCGCCAAACTGATTGGGTAAACCTGCATTAGGATATGCACTTACATAACACGAAGCTAAACTGCTTATTTCGTGTAAATAAGGTTTTAAATCTTTGGCACCAAATGAGCAATTTAAACCTATCGACAATACATTGGCATGCGAAACCGAAGCCAAAAATGCACGAATAGTTTGACCTGAGAGTGTACGTCCGCTTGTGTCGGCCACAGTAGCCGAGAGCATAATTTCCACACGCTTAGCAGTTGCAGCCATTGCTTCTTCGGCCGCAAAAACAGCTGCTTTGGCATTGAGTGTATCAAATATAGTTTCAATAAGTAAAGCATCTACTCCACCCTCAATCAAGGCAATAATCTGTTCCTTGTAAGCCACTACTAAATCGTCGAAACTTACGGCACGATAAGCTGGATTGTTCACATCGGGCGACATGGAAGCCGTTTTGTTTGTTGGGCCAACAGCACCTGCCACAAAGCGAGGTTTTGCAGGGTTCTGAGCTGTAAATTCATCAGCTGCTTTGCGAGCTAATTTGGTTGCTTCCAGATTTAATTCGCGCACCAAGCCACTCATTCCGTAGTCGTCCATCGAAATGGATTGCGCGTTAAATGTATTAGTTTCAATAATATCGGCACCCGCAGCAAGGTATTTACAATGAATGTCGTAAATAATTTCAGGCTGAGAAAGTACTAATAAATCGTTATTGCCTTTTTGAAGAATTTCGGTTTCTGCAAAGCGCGAACCACGATAATCAGCCTCTTGTAATTTGTGAAGCTGTATCATGGTTCCCATTGCACCATCCAATATAAGGATGCGGTTTTCGAGTTGGGATTGTAAAGTCATTTTCAATTAGTTGATTTTCGAACTGCAAAGATACTGTAAATGTGGCAATTTGCCAATGTAACAATATACTAATGTGAAAATTGAAGAGAATAAGTTTTTAAAATTAGGAATTTAATAGATCTCTCATTCTAAACTTTCAGTTAATTAAAAATCAATTTTTACGTAACAACAATATCTTTTTATTAAAATCGGCAGCAGCATTAATTACTTTTCTGAATTCATCATAGCGGCTTGCTGGATAACTAGATTCTAAATAATATTCTTTTGATTCAATGGTGATTATATTATCTTTCAATGAAGCTTCCGAAGTAAATATACATCCTGTTTTACCATTTGTTTTCATCTCGACATGCATATTTAAATCTTTCAAATTATCCACTTTATAACCTTTGGGGATTGTAAATTTAATTATCCTATAATAATCATGCAATTATCAATATTTTGAAAGTTGTATCCGGGTTCTATAATTCGCACCCTTTAAGATAAAAAACACAGCTTATTTTGAGGTAGGTGGTATTATTTTTATTTCAAAATCAGTTGAATTTGACTAAAAGGAATAAAAAACAATAACAAAAAGAGGTATTATGATTTGTTTTTTGCTAAAACCAAAATTGAATATCCACCCAACGTTTTAGTACTGAATTTTTTATTAATTCTAAAAATAAATCTACGGATTAGATTAATAAACTTTTGCTTGGTCGACATTTGATTGGAAATTGGCTCTGTATACATTACATCTATGATTTCGAATCCGTACTCAGTTAAAATATTCAGAATAAAATCTTCAGTGAAATTATGAATATGTCCAACTCTCTCTTTAGATTCAATTAACATATTCTCTCTAAAAAGTGACCATACACACATATCAAGAGGAATATGGAAAATGGTGTATTTGCTTTTTGAAACTATTCCGGTCAAAAAATTAAAGTAATTATCAATATGCTCAATAACATCAATCACCAATTGGAGGTCATAAAAACCAATTTCATTCTTGTCTGATAGATTTTTAATTTCAAATTTTATTCTGTTTGTTTCTTTTTTCTTTGCAATTTCTATTGCATCTTTCGAGATATCAAATCCATAAAATTTTGTTACTTCTGGAAAATGCGATTCCATTTGAACTAAGATTTCACCACTTCCACAACCAATCTCCGAAACAGTTTTAAAAGAAATTGAATTCCTATTCAATAATTTAACAATTTTATTTACTTTGAAGGTAGCATCTTCTTCGTGCCATGTTGGATTTTGGATTAAATATGTATTATCGTTATAAATATCTTTCATAAAATATT
>CAYXQZ010000011.1:32350-40797 GCA_964466415.1 uncultured Paludibacter sp. | reverse complement strand
GGCGCAGCCAAATCATTCTTGGATATTCGGCTTTTTGTGCTAACTTTGTGGTTCGGAAAAAATGCATAATTCATAAATAATGTTTCGGATAAAAACAATTGATTCATACGTATTTAAAAGATTTATCACGCTTTTTGTGATGACTTTTGTTATATGTATTTTTATATTGTTGATGCAGTTTCTGTGGAAACATTTTAACGAGTTGGTTGGCAAAGGAATTGGAATTGGTGTTATTGCTGAGTTCTTTTTATATGCCATTACGTCGCTTGTTCCTATGGCTTTGCCCTTGGCTATTTTGCTCGCATCGCTTATGACTTTTGGAAATATGGGCGAAAATTTTGAGCTAATTGCCATGAAGTCAGCAGGTGTATCGCTGTTTCGTATCATTCGTCCTTTGGTAGTTTTTATTGCCTTAATTTGTATAATGGCGTTTTATTTTTCCAATAATGTATTGCCCGTAACTCAATCCAAACTTTGGACTTTAATTCTTTCGCTCCGTCAAAAATCGCCTGAATTTGATATTCCTGTAGGTGAGTTTTACTCTGGAATATCGGGGGTAAACCTTTACGTGCGCGACAAACAAAATGGTTTGTTGAAGGATATGATGATTTACGATTTTTCAGGTGGTTTTGATAATGCTTCGGTAATGATAGCCGATTCGGGTAGAGTGAAATTTAGTGCTGATAAAAAGTATTTAATGCTTAAATTATACGATGGTGAGACATTTGAAAATCTTAAAAGTCAGGCTGGAGCACAGAATTCAACCAATATTCCTTACCGACGTGAATCGTTTAAAACCAAAAATATTTTAATAGATTTTGATTCTGATTTTAATCGGTTCGATGAATCAATTCTGAAGGATCAACATATTAGTAAAAATATTGCTAAACTCGAATCAACCATCGACTCAACGTCGAAGGTGGTAGAGCGTTTAAAAATGGAACAAGCTACCGAAATTACTGGCCGACGCTATTTTGGACGCGAATCTGCTTGGAATCGTTCACTCGAAATTGGAGAAAATATTCAAATAGAAAACTATAATGCCGATTCGTTGTTTCTAAAGCTAGATAAACCGTCGATGGAGATGGCAATGGTCACTACCATGCAAAAAGCCAACGAAATAAAAGGTCAAATTGAATTCAATAAATTAAATCTGGGCGAAACAGCGATGTATGTAACCAAACATGAGATTGAATGGCATCGTAAATTTACATTATCCTTTGCTTGTTTAATATTTTTCTTTATAGGTGCACCACTTGGTGCTATCATCCGCAAAGGTGGATTGGGAGCACCAGTTGTAATTTCGGTAGTCATGTTTATAATTTATTATATAATTGATACTGCAGGTTTAAAAATGGCGCGCGAAGGTTTATGGACTGCATTTCAAGGTATGTGGTTGAGTTCGTCTATTTTGTTGCCTATAGGTGTTTTTCTCACTTACAAAGCAGCTGTGGATGCTGTGCTTTTTAATGTCGAAGAATATGCGAAATTGATGCAAAAAATCAGAAGTTTCATTGAAGTAAAGATTCTGAGAATGAATAATGTAACAAATTAACTCAAAAACAAATTTACAATTCAACTAATTAACTAAATAATATGGATTCAGTTTTAAATACAATAGAAGAGGCATTAGCCGATATCAAAGAAGGAAAAATCGTAATAGTGGTCGATGATGAAGACCGTGAAAATGAAGGTGATTTTATTTGTGCTGCTGAGAAAATGACGCCCGAAATTGTAAATTTTATGATTACAAATGGTAGAGGTTTGCTATGCGCTCCTATTACCGAAGAACGATGTGATGAATTGGAACTCGAGATGCAAGCGCAAGCCAATACTTCAATACATGGTACTCCTTTTACTGTAAGTATTGATAAACTAGAGGGTTGCACTACCGGAGTTTCGGCTCCCGATAGGGCTGCTACTTTTTTGGCTTTGGCCGATTCAAGTTCTACTCCTGAAACTTTTGGTCGTCCTGGTCATATTTTTCCGCTACGTGCGCGTTCCAAAGGTGTTTTACGTCGATCAGGACATACCGAAGCTGGTGTTGATTTAGCTCGTTTAGCTGGACTTTATCCTGCAGCTGCGCTTATCGAAATTATGAACGAAGATGGTAGCATGTCACGTTTACCTGAGTTGATTGAGATTTCGAAAAAATATAATATGAAATTGGTTTCGATTAAAGACTTGATAGCCTATCGCTTACGCACCGAGTCATTAGTCGAAAAAGGCGTAATGGTGAATATGCCTACTGCACATGGTGAGTTTAAATTGATTCCTTTTAAACAGTTTTCGAATGGTTTGGAACATGTAGCTTTAATTAAAGGCGAATGGGAAAAAGGCGAACCAATTTTGGTACGTGTACATTCTTCGTGCGTAACTGGCGATATTTTTGGTTCCATGCGTTGTGAATGTGGCGAACAACTTCGCAAGTCGATGGAAATGATAGAGAAAGAAGGAAAAGGTGTAATTGTATATATGAATCAGGAAGGCCGTGGAATTGGCTTGATGAATAAAATGAGAGCATACAAACTACAAGAAGAAGGTATGGATACTGTTGATGCCAATCTTCATTTAGGTTTTAAAGCCGATGAACGTGATTATGGCGTTGGAGCTCAAATTTTGCGCGAAATAGGTGTTTGTAAAATAAAATTATTAACAAATAATCCTATTAAACGTATTGGTTTAGAGGCTTATGGCTTGTCGATAGTTGAAAATGTACCTATCGAAATTCAGACCAATAAATACAATGCATTTTACATGCAAACTAAAAAATTGCGTATGGGACATACTTTGAAAAATACAAAATAATGTACCAATTTGCCAATATGGCAATGTCAAAAATTAAGAAATTGAGAAATAACGGCAAAGCCAAATAACGCAAAGCAATAATGAGTATAATTGGCATTACAGGCGGTATTGGTAGTGGCAAATCTACTTTGTCAGCAAAACTTCGTGAAGCAGGGTTTTCTGTTTACGATACTGATGCTGCTGCTCGCCGTTTGCAAAACGAAAATACCGAAATTAGAAATAATATTACCGCACTTTTTGGTTCCAAATCGTATACCGACAATGTATTGAATCGTTCATACATTGCCGGTATTGTTTTTAATCAGCCCGAACTTCTTCGAAAACTCAACCTAATTGTACATCCTGCTGTACGTGTCGATTTTAAAGAATGGTGTACGCGGCATAAAAAGGAATCAACCCTTTTTTTGGAATGTGCCATACTTTTCGAAGGCGAGTTTAATAAATTAGTCGATAAAATTATTCTTGTTACTGCTCCACAATCTGTACGAATACAGCGTGTTATGAAACGCGATGGAGTAACTGAAAGTCAAGTGCTTCAGCGAATTAACAACCAACTCTCCGATGCCGATATGGTTTCAAAATCCGATTTGATAATTGATACAAACGCTACTGATATTCATAAATTAGATATTTCGTCGTTCCTAAGTAGTTTGACAAATGAATGTGACGGTAGTAACATCAATTTTTCTGTCAAATAAATGATTATAATAGAGTTCTGTTTTAATAATATCCAAATAATTAATATACAAAATAATTTTAAGTAATAGTAAATGAAAAAGCTAATCCTTTTATTAATAGTATTGATATCAGTACAAGTTTTTGCTGTAAAAGTGACAACAGGTATTGAAATACTCCGTTCGAATAATTTTAAATTACTACAAGGTAAACGGGTAGGATTAATAACAAATCCTACTGGCGTGGACAGTAACTTAAAGCCCACTATTGATATACTTTTCGAAGCAAAAAATGTGAAACTTGTGGCATTGTTTGGGCCCGAGCATGGCGTACGTGGCGATGTGCATGCAGGCGATAAAGTGGATAATGTAACCGACACTAAAACTGGTTTGCCAGTTTTTTCGCTTTATGGAAAAACACGCAAACCTACATCCGAAATGCTCAAAGGAATTGATGTGCTAGTGTATGATATTCAGGATATTGGATGTCGTTCGTTTACTTTTATAAGTACTATGGGCTTGGCTATGGAGGCTGCTGCCGAACATAATATCGAATTTGTTGTGCTTGATCGTCCAAATCCAATTGGTGGACTGAAAATTGAGGGAAATATCACCGAAGAGCCTTTTATTTCGTTTGTAAGCCAGTTTAAAATACCATACCTTTACGGTCAAACCTGTGGTGAGTTGGCTATTATGCTCAACGAGGAAAAAATGCTTCAACAAAAATGTAAACTTACCGTAGTAAAAATGAAAGGTTGGAAGCGTTCTATGACATGGGAAAAAACTGGATTGGAATGGGTTATTGCTTCGCCACATATTCCACACAAGCACTCGTCGTACTTTTATCCCGTAACTGGCATTTTGGGTGAATTAGGTTATGTGTCGATTGGTGTGGGGTATACAATGCCTTTCGAGATTGTAGGTGCACCATGGATGAATGCCGATTCGGTGTCACAAGCCTTAAATCAGTTGAATTTAAGCGGAATAGAGTTTCGTCCCTTACATTTTAAACCTTTTTATGCCACCTTTAAAGGAGAACATTGTCAGGGTGTGCAAATTCATATTGTGAATTACAATCAGGTAAAACTATCCGAAATTCAGTTTTATATTATGCAAGTATTGAATAAGCTATACCCAACGAAGGCCGTTTTTGCAAATGCAGATACTTCTCGTTTCTCCATGTTCGACAAAGTAAGTGGGAGTGACCAAATACGTTTGAAATTTGCTGAGCAACACAAATTTGAAGATATTAAACAGTATTGGTACAAAGATGTAGAAAGTTACAGACTACTATCCAAAAAATATTATTTGTACAAATAACTTAAGCCAAACCTTTCAAACTCCTCAAACTCTTCTAACTCTTCAAACTATCTAATGGCAGGCATTTACATTCATATTCCATTTTGTAAACAGCGTTGCAGCTATTGCGATTTTTACACGCGCGTTGCTCCACGTCAAATCAACGACACAGTAAATGCTATTATTCGAGAAATGGAAATAAGAAGAGATTATTTGAAAGATGACCTTATTCAAACTATTTATTTTGGTGGAGGAACGCCTAGTTTACTTACAGCAGAACATTTTCAACAGATATTCGATAAATTATATTCGCTTTTTTCTGTTAATACAGAAGCCGAAATTACTTTCGAAGCAAACCCCGATGATTTAACTCCTGCTTTTTTTGAATCCATTAAACATTTGCCATTTAATCGTATTAGTATTGGCATTCAGAGTTTCGACGATGAAGAACTGAAAAAAATAAACCGTCGACATACTGGCAATGAAGCAATTGCAGCATTTCAGAATGCTCGTAATGCAGGATTTCGAAATATCAGTATCGATTTAATTTACGGCTTGCCACTTCAAACAAAACAAATTTGGGAAATACAACTCCAGAAAGCTTTTGAACTTAATCCGGAGCATATTTCAGTATATGGATTAACCTACGAAGAGGGTACACCTTTGCACAAATTGCGTGAACTTGGTCGCATTACCTCAGCAGCAGATACCGAAATGATTGATATGCACTTATTTATGTTGCAAAAAATGGAGTCGGCTGGATACGAAGCTTATGAAATATCGAATTTTGCTAAGTCAGGATTTCGGTCACAACACAATAGTGCGTATTGGAAAATGAAACCTTATCTAGGTTTAGGTCCATCGGCTCATTCTTATGATGGAAAAAGTAGAAGCTGGAATGTAAGTTCAATAAAAAACTACAATCAGGCTGTGTTTGCAAATGAAGTTTTTACTGAATCTGAAATGCTTTCAACTGATGAAAAGTATAATGAATATGTTATGGTGTCGTTGCGGACAATGGAAGGAGTTGATATGGACTATCTACAAAATAATTTCGACATTAAATACGTTCAAAATTTTGAATTAATTGCAAAAAAATTTATTAACGATAAGTTGTTGATAATCAAAAATAAAAATATATGTTTAACAACAAAAGGAATTCTGATTTCGAATTTGATTATCGAAGATTTTATAGTAGTTTAGTTTTTATTTTTTAATACAAGTATTCCTTTTGTTAGCTTTTGTTTCCTTTTGTGGTTGATTATTTTTTAAAACCTTAATTGGATACTTTTTTTGACTTTTCTCAAAAAAAATATTGTACTTTTGCAATTCATATAAATTACGGACGAAATATGGTAAACAAATCACAGAAAAGCGATTTTAGATCAAAGTTTTCACGTTGGTTTTGGATGTTATTCGGCTTCGGACTGCTTTCAACAGTTCTCATGTTTGTTTTTATTGCAATTGGTTGGATTGGCTATTTGCCAGCTATCGACGAATTACAAAACCCAATAAATAAATATGCTACTGAAATATACTCTTCTGATTTGCAGTTGCTTGGTCGTTTTTCAAAAAGCAAGGAAAATCGTGTTAAAGTGGATTATAACGAAGTGTCGGAACACGTGGTACATGCTTTGGTATCGACCGAAGATGTCCGTTTTTACGATCATTCAGGCATTGATGGTATAGCCTTGACTCGCTCATTTGTATTTCGTGGTTTATTACAACGCAAAAGTTCGGGTGGTGGTAGTACTATCACGCAACAGCTTGCTAAACAGCTGTATTCCGACGAAGCACAAAATTTTATTCAGCGTGCATTTCAAAAACCTATCGAATGGGTTATTGCTGTACAACTCGAACGACTTTATACCAAAGAAGAAATTATTACGCTCTATCTCAATCAGTTTAGTTTTTTGAATAATGCTGTTGGTATTAAATCGGCCGCACAAGTTTATTTTAATACTTCGCCCGCAAAACTTAAAATTGAAGAAGCTGCTACTCTTGTTGGAATGTGCAAAAATCCTTCCTATTTTAATCCGGTTAGGTACAACGAGCGGACTCTTAATCGTCGCAATGTGGTATTAAATCAGATGCGCAAGGCCGATTTTATTACCGACGAACAATACGATTCCTTGAAAGTGATTCCGCTCACACTTAATTATCAACGTGCTGACCATAAATCGGGATTAGCTCCTTATTTTAGAGAATATCTCCGACAAATTTTAATGGCTGATGAGCCATCGCGTAGCGATTATGCCAGCTGGCAGGATGAAAAATACAAAGATGACCTTTGGCAATGGGAAAATAATCCACTTTATGGTTTTTGTAATAAAAATACCAAACCAGATGGCTCACCCTACAACATTTATGTTGATGGTTTAAAAATTTATACAACCATCGATTCGCGTATGCAAAAATATGCCGAAGAAGCTGTAGCAGAGCATATTGAATCTTTACAAAAAACTTTTTTTAAGGAGAAGAAAGGTCGTTCGTATGCTCCATTTTCGAAACGCATTAAACCAGAGGAAATGGAATCAATTTTGAAAAATGCAGTAAAGCAAACCGAACGTTATCGACGCATGAAAGAACAAGGTTTTAGCACCGAAGAAATTGATAAGTCATTTCGTCAAAAAGTGGATATGCAAGTTTTTTCATATACAGGACCTATAGATACACTCATGTCGCCACTCGATTCTATTCGTTATAATAAGCATTTTTTACGTTGCGGATTTATGTCGATGGAACCAAAAACTGGTCATGTGAAAGCTTATGTAGGTGGACCTGACTTTACACATTTCCAATACGATATGGTTACACAAGGTAAACGCCAAGTAGGTTCAACTGTAAAACCTTTTTTGTATACCTTGGCCATGGAAGAGGGAATGTGGCCATGTGATCAAACTACTTGGAAGCCAATTACTTTAACTACAGGAACGGGTTCAAGTTGGAGCCCTAGAACAACTACTAAAGGACGTAGAGTAGGGGATGTTGTTTCGCTAAAATGGGGGCTCTCAAATTCGGATAACTGGATTTCAGCCTACCTTATGGGGCTTTTTACACCTGAGCAACTTGTAAAACTGATGCATTCGTTCGGTATTCGTGGTTATATTGATCCTGTTGTTTCGCTTTGTCTTGGTCCATCCGAAATATCAGTTGCCGAGATGGTCGATGCATACACTGCTTTTCCAAACAAAGGTATACGTGCTGAACCAATGTATGTTACACGAATTGAAGACGCTAATGGCAATTTGATAGCTAATTTTACTCCTAAAATGCAGGAAATTTTAAGCGAATCTACTGCCTATAAAATGATTTACATGATGCGAGCAGTTGTAGATGGTGGTACAGGTTCACGTGTGCGTTCAAAATATGGTTTGCGTATGCAAATGGCTGGTAAAACAGGTACAACTCAAAACAATTCCGATGGTTGGTTTATGGGCTATACTCCAACGCTTGTATCGGGCGTATGGGTTGGTGGCGAAGATAGAAGCATACATTTTGATGGTATTGCCGAAGGTCAAGGTGCAAGTATGGCACTTCCAATTTGGGCTTTGTATATGAAAAAAGTGTACAGCGATTATAGTTTAGGTATTTCGCAAAGCGAAGTTTTTGAAATTCCCGAAACATTCAACGTAAACCAAGGTTGCGAAGAAAATATGTTTGATT
>CAYXQZ010000011.1:0-32250 GCA_964466415.1 uncultured Paludibacter sp. | reverse complement strand
GAAATTCCCGAAACATTCAACGTAAACCAAGGTTGCGAAGAAAATATGTTTGATTGATGAGAAAGTTTATATTCCTTTTTATTTTTGGTACAATGCATTTTCTGGCTTTTGGTCAGTGGAATACGGAGCGTATTCTGACTATTGGTCGAAATGCTTTGTATTTTGAGGATTATGTGCTTTCCATTCAGTATTTTAATCAGGTAATTAAAATAAAACCCTATCTGGCCGAACCTTATATGTATCGTGCAATGGCCAAAATTCAACTCGGTGATGATATCGGGGCTGAACTTGATGCCACCGAAGCTATTGAACGCAATCCTTTTTTGCCCGAAGCTTATTATGTTCGTGGTTATGCACGCCGTAAGGCCACTAATTATACCGAGGCCATAAAGGATTTTTCTACAGCTTATGACTTTAGTCCCAATAGTTTAAATCTTTTACTAAATCGAATGGATACGTATATGCGTCTTGAAAAATACAACGAGGCCATGAACGATTTAAATACCTATATTCGCCAAAGTCCCAAAAATAAACAATTGCTTTACGAAAAAGGAGTGATTTATTTGTTTATGAAAGATACAGTAAATGCTGAAAAATCGTTTGCTGACTATGCCAAATCCGACAGTACAAATGCTCAAGCATGGAGCGCATTAGCATTGTTGAAGTTGCAAAAAAATAATATTGAAGGGGCTTATGTTGATTACAGTCGTGCTATAAAATTAAAAAGTACTAACCCAGGCGATTATATCAATCGTGGAATTGTAAACGTACAACGCAAAAACTACCGCGAAGCGTTGAAGGATTATGACAAAGCCATACTTTTAGATAAAAAAAGTCCACTTGCTTACTATAATAGAGGTTTATTACGTGCCAATTTGGGTGATAATAACAATGCCCTAGCCGATTTGGAAAAAGTTGTATCGCTGGACACAACGCAAATGGAAGCTTTTTATCGCAAAGCTCTAATTCAAAACAGCTTACGGATGTATAAAAAGACAATTTTTGATTTCGAAAAAATTATTGCCAAACATCCTTACTTTTTACCGGCTTATTGGGGTATTGCTGAGGCCTATGATGGTTTGAAAAACAAAAAAGATGCATTCCGATATCGACAACTGGCCTATAATATTGAACAAAACAAGGACAATATTTCTAAAAAACAAAAAGATGAAATTGTAGCCAATAATAAAATTGATAAAAACGCTCCAAAATCAGGAACAAATAAGAAAACAGAACTCTTCAATCGGTTTGTTACTCAAAATATTGATGATAGCCAGTCCGATACCAAGTATGGTGATACCAAAAGAGGTGCTGTACAGGAAAAATATACCGATGTGATGAACGAACGTAGTTTCGTGTTGACTTATTATGCTAAATCCGACGAAATTCGTCGCACAAATCTATATCATCCTATTGTAGAGGATTATAATAAACTGAAAAAATTAAGCACTTTATTAAAAATTACCAACAACGAAATTCCACTTACTTCCGAATTGGTTAATATGCATTTTGAAGCTATAAATAATACTTCGAACAGAATTGCAAGCAACGATAACAATGCTGATCTTTATTTTAAACGTTCGTTGGAATTTGCTATGGTTCAGGATTTTAATAGTTCCATCGAAGACTTAAATAAGGCATTAGCAATTCGTCCCGATTTTACAATTGCATACTTCTGCCGTGCCAATATTCGTTATAAATTAGTTGAATACAACAAAAGTATTGTAGTTGAAAACGAAAACTTTAAATTTGAAAATTCAACCGATCGTAGTAAGCGTATTTCGAACGAAAACAAATATAAATTTGAAGTAGAAATGATTATGCGCGATTTGGATAAAGTTATCGAACAACAATCCTCTTTTGCTTTTGCTTATTTCAATAAAGCCAATATACTTTGCGTACAGCAGGATTATAAAACAGCAATTACACATTATTCCAAAGCCATCGAATGCGATAACGATTTTGCTGAAGCATATTTCAATCGTGGGCTCACATATCTGTTCACCGGACAAGATAAACTTGGTGTAGCCGATTTAAGTAAAGCTGGCGAATTGGGCATTTATCAAGCTTATAATCTTATTCAGCGGTTTAATAAATAAAATAATACGCTTATGAAACGGATTTTTATTCTTGCGTTTCTTTTCTTTGTTTTTGTTTCTTTAATAGCGCAGTATAATAAAGGTGTTATTGTCGAAACAGTTTTAAAAAGCGATACGACTTCCATAGGCCAAAAAATAAACTATCCTCAGTTCGAAAATAGTGAAATAACCATTGCCAAAATTACGATTTTACCAGGGCACTCAACTGGATGGCATAAACATAATTTTCCTGTTTTTGCTTATGTTTTGCAAGGAACGCTAACAGTCGAATTTGAAAATAACTCTCCTAAACAATTTATTGCCGGAAGTTCGTTCCCTGAGGTGATAAATACACTTCATAATGGTTCAAATAAAGGAGCCGATAATGTGGAATTAATAGCGTTTTACATGGGTGAAAAAGGAAAACCACTTTCTGCTAAATAATACCATTCAATTGTACTTTGTTTTTTTGGATAAATCTGCTCATAATCAATGGTTTTGTGCAGATTATTTTGTGTTTAATTTTTTTTGAATATTTAGTATCTTTCTGATTATCAATGTATAAATAATAATTGAAAAATACTTACTTATTTTGTTGATAATCAGAAATATTTATAGTAATTTTGCGGTCAAATTGAAAAATAAAGAAATTTTTCTCTAATTGAAATTATTATAAAAATTTTTAAAAATATTTGATTATGAATCTTACTCACATCGAACACTTAGGTATTGCTGTAAAAAGTCTCGAAACTGCTATTCCATATTACGAAAACGTTCTTGGTTTAACTTGTTATGCTGTTGAAGAAGTGGCGGAGCAAAAAGTAAAAACAGCCTTTTTTAAAGTTGGTCAAACTAAAATCGAATTGCTTGAGTCAACAGATCCTGAAGGTCCGGTAGGCAAATTTATTGAGAAAAAAGGCGAAGGTGTGCATCACATAGCTTTTGCAGTGGAAGGATTGCAAGAAACGTTGGATTTAGTAGCCGAACGTGGCGTAACATTAATAGATAAAGCTCCACGCAAAGGTGCCGAAGGCTTAAATATCGCTTTTTTACATCCAAAATCTACTTTCGGAGTGTTGACTGAATTGTGCGAAGATCCGAACAAATAATTTTCATTTCGTTGATAACAACTTTCATTATTGTGTGGCATGGCATGTGATCCTGTTGCATTGATAATGAATTAATTAATAAAAAAAAGTTTTATGGAGAATCAACAAAAAGTTAAAAACCTCATCGACTTGCGCGTACAAGCCAAGTTGGGTGGTGGCGAAAAACGAATTGCCTCGCAACATGCGAAAGGCAAATTTTCTGCTCGTGAGCGCATTGATATGTTGCTCGACGAGGGTAGTTTTGAAGAGTTAGACATGTTTGTAACGCATCGTTGCAATAATTTCGGACTCGATAAAGAAAAATACCTTGGCGACGGTGTAATTACTGGTCATGGTACAATCGACGGTCGTACCGTGTTTTTGTATGCACAAGATTTCACCGTTTTTGGAGGCTCGCTTTCCGAAACTATGTCGCTGAAAATCTGCAAGGTAATGGATATGGCCATGAAAATGGGTTGTCCGGTAATTGGTGTTAACGATTCAGGTGGTGCACGTATTCAAGAGGGTGTAACTTCGTTGGCTGGTTATGCCGAAATCTTTCAGCGTAATATTATGGCTTCTGGCGTTATTCCACAAATTTCAGCAATTTATGGTCCTTGTGCTGGTGGTGCTGTTTATTCGCCTGCGCTTACCGACTTTGTATTGATGACCGAAGATAACTCGTACATGTTTGTTACCGGTCCTAAAGTTGTGAAATCGGTTACTGGCGAAGATATTTCGACAGAAGATCTTGGAGGAGCTGATGTTCATGCTGGAAAATCGGGTGTTTCGCATTTCAAGGTGGAAAACGAAGAAGAAGGTATGTTGCTTATTCGTAAATTGCTTACTTACTTGCCACAGAATAACTTAGAAGAGCCACCATTGGTTGAAACACATGATCCAATTGATCGTCTCGAAGATAGTTTGAATACTATTGTTCCTGATAATCCTAACTTGCCTTATGATATGAAAAATGTGATTCATACCATTGTGGATAACGGTGAGTTTTTGGAAGTTCATCGTAACTATGCACGTAATATTATTGTTGGTTTTGCTCGCTTTAATGGTATTTCAACTGGTATTATTGCCAATCAACCTAATTTCTTAGCTGGTGTACTCGATTGCGATGCTTCGCGTAAAGCAGCTCGTTTTGTTCGTTTCTGCGATGCTTTTAATATCCCAATTCTTACATTGGTTGATGTGCCTGGATTCCTTCCAGGTTCGGGTCAAGAATATGCTGGTATTATTATTCATGGTGCAAAACTTATGTTTGCTTATGGCGAAGCTACAGTGCCAAAAGTTACGGTTACACTTCGTAAATCTTATGGTGGTGCACACGATGTAATGAGCTGCAAGCAACTACGTGGTGACTTTAACTACGCATGGCCAACAGCCGAAATTGCTGTAATGGGTGCTGCAGGTGCAATCGAAGTGTTGGAAGGTCGTGCCATCAACGCTATTACCGATCCAGAGGAAAAAGCAAAATACATTGCTGAAAAAGTGGCTGAGTACAACGAAAAGTTTGCTAACCCTTATCAAGCTGCTTCGTACGGATATATCGACGATGTAATTGAACCACGTAATAGCCGTTTCCGGATAATTCGTGCATTCCAAGCTTTGCAAACCAAAAAAGTGGTAAATCCATTGCGTAAACACTGTAATATTCCTTTATAATTATGGAACTATTATTAATTAACTCATGGAGTGAGATACTGATAGGTTCAGTAATTGGTATGGTCGTTGTTTTTGTTGCTCTTATAATATTGGTTTTGCTTTTTGATTTTATTCAATATTTTGTAATAAATTCAAGTAAAAAGAAAATGGTAAAAGCAGGAAAAAAAGTGGAAGATATTGTAGATGCTTCAGCAAATGAGATTGCAGCTATTTCTATGGCTTTGCACTTGTTTATAAACGAGATGCACGACGAAGAAAGTAACGTTATTACGATAAAACGTATTGAAAGACGTTATTCTCCTTGGAATTCAAAAATATATGGTTTAAACAATACATTAAGTAGATAATGAAAAAATTTGATTTTAATATAAATGGCGACGATTATCAAGTTCATATCAAATCGATTGAAGGAGATATAGCTGAAATAGAAGTAAATGGTACACCTTATTCGGTAAAGGTGAAGCAAGAAATGAAAACTTCGAAAACACCGATTTTAGTACGCAAAGAAGGACAAAGTAAATCGGCCGATAAACGTATAATCGAAAATCTTAGTCCAGTATCAAGCAGTTCAAAACCTAGTGCTAAAGCCATTAAATCGCCACTTCCTGGCAGTATAATTAAGGTATTGGTTGCCGAAGGTGATAGCTTCAAATCAGGCGATGTACTTTTGGTTATGGAATCGATGAAAATGGAAAATAACATCTTGGCCGAACGTAATGGTACAATTGTAAAAGTTTGTGCTCCAGCTGGTTCTGCTGTACTTCAGGATGCCGATTTATTTCTTGTTCAATAATTAAAAATAAATGTATGAGAGATATAAAATATAAGATAGGTATTTTACTTATCATATTGGGTCTGTTTCTGCCAATGGGGCTATTTGCTCAAGCATCTGGCGAAACTTCACTCATTATGGATAGTTTGACAAAGTTCTGGAATAATACCGCTTTTGCAAACTTTGAGTTTAAGTACCTTGTAATGATAGTCATAGGAATTGCATTTTTATGGCTTGGAATAGCTAAAAACTGGGAACCATTGTTATTAGTACCCATTGGTTTCGGTATTTTAGTGGGTAATGTTCCGTTTACCGAAGGATACCAAATAGGTATTTACGAACAAGGTTCGGTAATGAATATTCTTTACAGTGGCGTATTATCTGGTTGGTATCCTCCATTGATTTTCTTGGGAATTGGTGCTATGACTGATTTTTCGACACTAATTGCAAATCCTAAATTAATGCTTATTGGTGCTGCTGCACAACTTGGTATTTTTGCAACTTTTATCGGCGCTTATGCATTAGGATTTACACCTCAACAATGTGGTGCAATTGGTATTATTGGTGGAGCTGATGGTCCAACGGCAATATTCTTAGCATCACGATTAGCACCCGAGTTGATGGGAGCTGTAGCAGTGGCTGCCTATTCTTATATGGCATTGGTGCCTGTTATTCAACCACCAGTAATGAGGTTGTTTACTAACTCTAAAGAGCGACTAATCAGAATGAAACCTCCACGTCAGGTTACACGTTTTGAGAAAATTGCTTTTCCAGTAATTGGATTATTGTTGACAACATTTATTTCGCCAAGCGCTATGTCCTTGTTAGGTATGTTGTTTTTTGGTAATCTGTTGAAAGAATCGGGTGTTACTGAACGATTGGCCGAAACTGCTCGTTTTGCCCTCATAAATACAATTACCATTATATTAGGATTAACTGTGGGTGCTTCAACACAAGCTGATAAATTTTTAACTGTTGACTCGTTGTTGATATTTGGATTAGGTGCTGCATCATTTATTGTAGCAACTGCCGGTGGAGTGCTCTTTGTCAAATTTATGAATTTATTTTTGAAAGAAGGCAATAAAATTAATCCATTGATTGGTAATGCTGGCGTTTCGGCGGTTCCTGACTCTGCTCGTGTTTCGCAGGAAATAGGTTTGCATTATGATAAAACCAATCACTTGCTTATGCATGCCATGGCGCCAAACGTAGCCGGTGTTATTGGTTCGGCAGTAGCTGCAGGTATTTTATTAAGTATGCTTACTTAGTTTTGTAATTCAAAAGATATGTAAGTAAAAGCCCGTCGGAAATTAAATTTTCACGACGGGCTTTTTAGTTGCTTTATTATGGGATTAATTTCCTATCTCCGACAAGAATTTTATACGTACAAGTCTAACTTCTATTTCGCTAAAATCATCTTCGCCTAACTCTTTTAATGCAGGTTCAATTTTATCTGTTTCGGCCGAATTAAAGTATTCGAAAATTTCGTCGATATGATCAGGCTCCATCACTTCGTCCAAGAAGTAATCAATGTTGATTTTTGTGCCAGAATAAACAATAGCCTCAATCTCGTCGAGTAATTCGCCTATTTCAAGTCCTTTAGCCATTGCTATATCGTCCAACGCTATTTTGCGGTCAATTGACTGAATAATTGAAACTTTAAGTTTCGATTTATTAGCCACTGTACGAACGCGTAAATCTTCGGGACGAACAATCTCGTTTTCCTTAACGTGTTCACGTATAAGGCGTAAAAAGTCCTCACCATATCGTTTCGCTTTTCCAGCACCTACGCCAGGTATGTTTTGCAATTCATCCATTGTGATTGGATAAGTTGTGGCCATAGCTTCGAGCGAAGGATCTTGAAAGATCACAAATGGTGGTACTTCCAGTTTTTTCGACATCTTTTTACGAAGGTCCTTCAGAATAGAGAAAAGCACATCATCGGCTGCACATGTGCCTCCTGATGATTTTGGAGCTGCATCCTCTTCGTCTTCATCAAATTCGTTGTCTTTCACTACCGGAAATTCAGTTGGCTTTTTCATATAAGCTTTACCAGCAGCAGTCACCTTAAGCAATCCATAATTTTCGATTTCCTTCGATAGCAAACCTCCAATTAATGCTTGACGAATCACAGCATGTAAAATCTTTTCATCTTCGTCCGAAGCTGAACCGAAATTCTCAAGCTCATCGTGTTGATACGTTTTGATTTCCGAGTTTTCATTTCCTTTCAGAATGTCAACAATGTGTTCGGCTTTAAACTTTTCGCGAACAATAATAATAGTCTCTAATGTCAGCAATAAAAATTCCTGAGCATCAATAAATTTTCGTGGTTTCATACAATTATCACAACAACCGCAGTCGTTTTCTAGCTCTTCTCCAAAATAATGTAACAATAATTTACGCCTGCATACCGATGACTCAGCATACGCTTGCGTTTCTAATAATAATTGATTTCCGATTTCTTGTTCAGCAACCGGTTTTCCTTGCATAAACTTTCTGAGTTTATCTAAGTCTTTGTAAGCATAAAATGCTATACATTGACCTTCGCCACCATCACGTCCACCTCTACCAGTTTCTTGGTAATAACCTTCGAGACTTTTAGGCATGTCGTAATGTATCACAAATCGAACATCAGGCTTGTCAATTCCCATTCCAAAAGCAATGGTAGCAACAATAACCTGTACTTTTTCCATCAAGAATTTATCCTGATTTTCAGTTCGAATTAATGTGTCCATGCCAGCATGATATGCTAAACACGATACCCCATTTACTGTAAGAGTTGCAGCTAGTTCTTCTACTTTCTTTCTGCTCAAACAATAAATTATACCCGATTTATTTTGCTGTGATCGGATATATTTAATAATATCTTTATCAACATCGTTCGTTTTAGGACGAACCTGATAAAATAAATTTGATCGGTTAAACGACGATTTATAAACATTTGCACCTAACATACCCAAGTTTTTTTGTATGTCATGCTGCACTTTTGGTGTAGCAGTGGCAGTTAGTGCTATTAAGGGTGCTATCCCTATCTCGTTTATTAATGGACGAATGCGTCTGTATTCAGGTCTGAAATCATGGCCCCATTCCGAAATACAATGTGCTTCATCTACAGCATAAAACGAAATCTTCAATGTTTTTAAAAACTCAATATTTTCTTCCTTTGTTAGCGACTCGGGAGCAACATACAATAATTTTGTTTTGCCTGATAGTAAATCGGCTTTTACAGCCTCTATAGCTGGCCGTGAGAGCGTTGAATTAATAAAATGAGCTATACCGTCTTCCTCACTAAAATTACGCATAGCATCCACTTGATTCTTCATCAAAGCTATAAGGGGCGAAATAACAATTGCAGTACCTTCCATAATTATGGATGGTAATTGATAGCAAAGCGATTTTCCTCCACCCGTAGGCATCAATACAAATGTATCATTGCCACTCATAACATTCTGAATTATGGCTTCTTGATTCCCTTTGAAGGTATCAAAACCAAAATTCTTTTTTAAGTGATTTTTTAACTCAGAATGTGATAACATGTTTTACGTAGTTGTAAATGAAATTCTTTTAGTTTTAAAATGTATTATCCGAATTTATTACTTCCATAACAAACTCCAAAAATAGACCCAAAAGCATATCAACTGTAGATATTTTATTAAAATTAAACACCTAAATCATGTATTGATTTTGCTCTTTATATTCACAAACAAAATTATAAACAGATTTCAAATATACAAGGCTTTTCGAAAGAAAAATTAAAATATTTATGAATAAAAATTTAATTCAATGTGAAATTATGGATAATTGTTTGTAAATCAGGCTATTTTAAGTCTGTTAATATTTGCCTTTTCTACTTTTGATTTTGCATAATCAAGCGAAATTTCCAATTTTGGCTCGTGAGCCGAAGGCATTTCGTACATTTTATCCATAATTATGGTCTCTGTAATGGAACGTAAACCGCGTGCACCGAGTTTAAATTCAATAGCTTTGTCAACAATATAATCCAAAACCTGATCATCGAAAATAAGTTCAATGTGATCCATTCCAAAGAGTTTGGTGTATTGTTTTACTATTGAGTTTTTGGGCTCAGTCAATATACGTCGTAACGCATTTCTATCAAGTGGCTCAAGATAGGTAAGGATTGGAAGTCGTCCGATTATTTCGGGTATCAATCCAAACGATTTTAAATCCTGAGGAGCAATGTATTGCAACATATTATTCTTATCCACCTGTTCGTTTTCTAGTGCAGCACTATAACCAACTACACGGGTATTTAAACGCGATGCAATTTTCTTTTCGATACCATCAAAAGCACCTCCACATACGAAAAGTATGTTTTGAGTATTTACGGCTATCATTTTCTGATCCGGATGTTTACGTCCTCCCTGTGGTGGCACATTTACAACCGAACCTTCGAGCAGTTTTAATAATCCTTGTTGTACACCTTCGCCACTTACATCGCGTGTGATACTTGGATTATCACCTTTACGCGCAATTTTGTCAATTTCGTCGATAAAAACAATACCGCGTTCGGCTGCTTTTACATCGTAATCGGCTACTTGCAATAATCTGGTAAGGATACTTTCAATATCTTCGCCTACATAACCTGCTTCGGTAAGTACAGTAGCATCAACTATAGTAAATGGTACGTGTAGTTTTTTGGCAATGGTACGAGCTAGCAATGTTTTACCTGTTCCTGTATAGCCAACCATAATAATGTTCGATTTTTCAATTTCAACATCATCATTGGTGCGTTCTTGCATTAATCGTTTATAATGATTGTACACAGCTACCGAAAGGAATTTTTTGGCCTCGTCCTGTCCAATTACATATTGATCAAGGTAATTTTTTATCTCAACCGGTTTTGGAATTTCATCTTTTTTAATTGATGCTATTTTTGAACGCGAAGTTGTGTTTTCTTTTACAATGTCAGCTGCTTGAACAGCACATTCATTACAAATTTGAGCTCCGCCCATACCCATAATGAAAAATTCAACTTGCGATTCAGGCCTGCCACAAAAGCTGCAGTTTTTAACTGTTTTAGCCATTATTTCTTTTTCTCGTTAATCAAAATTTTGTCAATCATACCATATTCCAATGCCTCGTTCGAAGTCATCCAATAGTCGCGATCCGAATCTTTTTCAATACGTTCAAACGGATTGTTGGAGTGATCGGCAATAATAGTGTATAATTCTTTTTTTAATTTCTGTATTTCACGTGCCGTAATTTCAATGTCCGAAGCTTGGCCTTGTGCGCCACCCATTGGCTGATGAATCATTACGCGTGAGTGTTTAAGTGCCGAACGTTTGCCTTGAGCGCCAGCCACCAATAAAACAGCTCCCATCGATGCAGCCATACCAGTACAGATAGTAGCTACATCCGAGCCAATAAATTGCATGGTGTCATAAATGCCCAATCCAGCATATACCGAACCACCAGGTGTATTCAGGTAAATTGAAATATCTTTGCCTGGATCCGATGAATCAAGAAATAGTAATTGTGCTTGAATAACATTTGCTGTGTAATCGTCGACTTGTGTTCCCAGAAAAATAATGCGATCCATCATTAACCTCGAAAAAACATCCATTTGTGTTACATTCAGTTGTCGTTCTTCAAGAATGGAAGGCGAAATATAATTGCTGGTAATGTCGGTGTATTTATCAAGTGCCAAACCATTCATTCCTAAATGCTTGGTGGCATATTTGCGAAATTCGTTGTTCATAATTTATACGAGTTTATACTGTTTATAAAATTCATAAAGTTTATAAGGGTCAAAAGTATAGTTTGTAAAAATCGAAAAGGCTTTTCCCCTATTTTAAAAATCAAACAAAGGTATAAAAATTTTGTTTAATTCAATAGGAAAAAAGCCTTTTCGGAAATATTTTTTGTTCTATTAAATAATAGCTATTTAATTTTCGAACATTTTGTTGAACTCTTCTATCGTAACTTCTTTTGTATCAAGCTTTACGCTGTTTTTTACGATTTCAAAAACTTTATTCTCAGCTACGCGTTCAACAATTCCTTTAACAGTTTCTTCTTTCTTCAACATGTCTTTTGCATAATTGTCAAGAATATCGTCGCCCATTCCAACCATTCCGTATTGTGCAAATTGAGCACGAGCTATTTTTCGAGCATAAGCATTTACATCTTCAATTTCAACTTTTACCTCGTTAGCTTTTGTAAGTTTGTCCTTAATAAGTTGCCATTTTAGGTCAGCAATCATTTTAGGGAAATCTTCTTCAAGTGTTTGAGCAGTTAAATTAGTATTTGTAGCCAATACCCAACGTTTCAAAAATGCATCTGGGAATTGAAGATCATCGAACTTGGCCAATAACATTTCACGTGCATCTACACCAAATTTGTATTCGCTATCTCCCGAAAGTGACTCTAAGATTCCGTCTTTGATTTTTGCTCTAAACTCTTCCTCTGTAGTTACAACACCTTCGCCATAAACTTTATCGAAAAGTTCTTGATTTACATCAGCTTCATAGTAGCGAGTAATTCCTTCGATTGTAATTTGAAAATCAGCAGTGATGTTTTTGGCTTCGTCTTTCGAAACTTTAAGTAACGATGAGATTTCGGCTTCGTTTTCGAAAGCAGTTTGAGGGTTAAATGTAATAACTGCACCTTTAACAGCACCTACAAACGCTGCTTTTTGAGCTTCGTCTTTAATGTATGATGGAGTTAGAACTGCATCAGCCACTTTCAAGCCTTTTTCATTTACTTTGCCATCGGCGAGTTCAAGAATTTCACCTTTTACCATGTCTTTTTCTTCCACGGTTTCTTCTTGAACGTATTTACCATAACGACTTGTGTGCGATTTAATTTGATTATCAATCATTTCGTCGCTAACAGCTATGGTGTAGTTTTTAATTTTATCTTTTTTTGTTAATTCAACTTCAAATTCAGGTGCAATGCCTAAATCGAAAATAAATTCGAAATTATCATTCGCATCAAAATCAATTGGTTGTTGATCTGTTTCATTAGGCATAGGTTCGCCCAACATATTAATTTTGTTTTCACGAATGTAACCGTAAAGCTCATCCGAAACTATTTTATTGATTTCCTCGGCAATGACAGCTTTTCCGTACATTTTTTTAATTAAGCCTACAGGAACGTTTCCTGGACGGAAGCCTGGGATGTTTGCTTTCTTGCGGTAATCACGTAATGTTTTCTCTACCTTTTCGGCATAATCCGATTTTTCGATGCAAACGGTTAGTGTTGCATTGTTCTGATCGATGTCTTTTCTGACGATGTTCATAATTTATATTTGTTATTTGCGTATTTTATACGGTTCAAAATTATTTACAGTACATGGTTAATAGGCTTTTAGCCTTTTCTGACTGTATTTTAAATTGGGCTGCAAAGTTACGAATTTTTTAGTTAAAAAAATCATGTTTTCGGCCTAAAATAACATTTATTATTTTTATTCGAAATTCTATTAATCTAGCATACAAATTCAATCTATTGTTTTATGGAATTTATTTTAGCATTGAATTAGAATTACGATTAAAAATTGAGTTTGTTTTAGAGATTAACATATTTTAATATAAATATAAATACTTGAAATATAGCTATATAAGATAATTATATACTTGTCGACAGGTATATAATTCGTTTTTTTGCATTTTTCATTATTCAAACTATTGTGAGTTTAAAAAAAAGTTCTCATCTTTGCAGAGTAAACAAACAGATAAATTTTTCATAGTTAAGGTTTAGGTTAAAATGTGGCAAAGGGGCGCTGTGAAGCGGCCCTTTGTTTTTGTGCTATATTCAAATAGAGCATTAACTAGTTAAACAATATTTAACTATATTTTTATTGAAGTTATATTGTTGATAGTTAGAATGATAATAAATTTATATACCTGTCGACCAGTATAAAATGAATTTTTTTAATGATTTTTTTAAGTGTACTATTGCACGGAATAAAAAAAGAATATATCTTTGCAGAGTAAACAAACAGATAAATTTTTCATAGTTAAGGTTTAGGTTAAAATGTGGCAAAGGGGCGCTGTGAAGCGGCCCTTTGTTTTTTTTTGTATATTTGCCAACCAAATTACCAAAAACTCAATCATTTTATGCTCGGAACCATTGTTAATACACTTGCCGTAATTGCTGGAGGCACTATTGGATTATTTCTAAATAAAGGCCTTCATCCTCGTTTCAAACAAATATATTTTCAAGCCACTGGATTATTTACATTAGCCATTGGTGTTACGATGATTGCAGATATGAAAAATATCTTATTTGTTGTTGCCTCTGTTGCTATTGGTTCATTAATTGGCGAATGGTTGCAGCTCGAACAAAAAACGGAACGCCTCAGTGATTATTTGAAAATGCGATTGAAAATAGGGAACGAACGTTTTTCCGAAGGATTACTTACTGCTTTTATGCTTTTTTGTGTTGGTGCCATGACCATTGTGGGAGCTATCGACGAAGGTGTTGGTAGATCGTCGGAAATACTGCTTACCAAATCTCTTATGGATGGTTTTTCGTCCATTTTATTGGCGTCCGCTTTTGGTGTTGGAGTTATTTTTGCATCAATTCCGCTTTTATTGTTTCAAGGCTCAATAACTTTGATTGCAATGTTTGCTTCTTCGTTCTTTAGTTCCGAAATCATTCAGGGTTTAAGTTCAGTGGGTGGGATTTTATTGATTGGGCTTGGTGTAAACATCCTCGAAATTAAAAAACTTCGCATCGTAAACATGTTACCTGCTTTATTATTAATAGTGCTTGTTTTATGGTTAAAGTCCATTTATCTATAAAAAAAAGAGTTCAAAATCGTTAGATTTGAACCCTTTAATATTATATGTTAGCTCTTAACTCGTTATTCGTAACTTCTTAGGCTATCCTAAAAATCCTTTTAGTAATTTGCTTTTTGAGTTAGGGCGTAGTTTGCGTATTGCTTTTTCTTTAATCTGACGAACACGCTCACGAGTCAAACCAAATTCATCGCCAATTTCT
The DNA here is from genome assembly GCA_964466415.1 of uncultured Paludibacter sp. Taxonomy (GTDB): domain Bacteria; phylum Bacteroidota; class Bacteroidia; order Bacteroidales; family Paludibacteraceae; genus Paludibacter. Next base: position 17,677 of record CAYXQZ010000011.1, on the reverse strand, counting down.
TCCAAAGTCATTTCGGTTACACCGATACCAAAGAATTTTTTAACGATATCTTTTTCTCTATCCGAAAGAGTGTTGGCTAATACGCGTTCTATTTCCTTTGATAGAGATTCGTTTATCAAAGCACGGTCGGCGTTTGGCGAATCATCATTGATCATTACATCCAATAAACTGTTGTCTTCGCCTTCAACAAATGGAGCATCAACCGAAATGTGTCGGCCTGAAACTTTCATAGTGTCGGTAATCTTTTCAACAGGAATATCTAGCTGTTCAGCTAATTCTTCGGGCGAAGGACGACGTTCGTTTTCTTGCTCAAATTTCGAAAAAGCTTTGTTGATTTTATTCAACGAACCTACCTGATTTAATGGCAAACGTACAATACGCGATTGTTCGGCCAATGCTTGCAGGATAGATTGACGAATCCACCACACTGCATACGAAATAAATTTAAAACCACGAGTTTCATCAAACTTTTCGGCAGCTTTGATAAGTCCAAGGTTGCCTTCATTAATTAAGTCGGGAAGACTTAAACCTTGATTCTGGTATTGTTTTGCTACCGAAACAACAAAACGGAGGTTGGCACGAGTTAGTTTTTCGAGCGCAATACGGTCACCATTTCTGATGCGTTGCGCCAATTCAACTTCCTCTTCAACTGTAATAAGATCCTCACGACCAATCTCTTGTAGATACTTGTCAAGCGAAGCACTTTCTCGATTTGTAATCGATTTAGTAATTTTTAGTTGTCTCATTATGGTTTAAAAAATTAGCGTGCAAAATTAATACTTTTATTTGAATTGACAAAATAGTATTTTAAGTAATTTATTTTGCTTAAAATTGCAGTAAAAATGTTCAAATTTCAAAGTGTAAAATTTGAATTTCTATTTACTCAAACAATATAAATTGATAAATGTTCTAGGTTGTTGATAATTTAATGTTTAACGATTTGATAAATTAAAAAAAAACGAATCTACCCTCCGGTTTCCGAAGAGTAGATTCGTCACCTTAAAAAAAAACTGATTTTGAATTAATCGCCCAAATTTACGGCATAGTATGCCACTTTACCGTTAGGATAAACGCCTGCAATGTTTAGTACTTTAAATTTGTCGTTTGTGTTAATAGCTTCGGTAAGCACCTCTTTTATATCATCGGTACTACGTATTGCCTGATTGTTGATTTTTACTATTACAAAACCTTCTTTGATGCCAGCTGTTTGAAATTTGCCTTTGTTAACTGATTTTACTTCCATACCATAATCAAGTTGGAATTGATCTTTTAATTTAGCGCTAATTTCTTTAAATTCAGCTCCAAGCATATCCATGCTCACTTCGCCCGATTCCACTTTGGTAGTTCCTTGTCGGTTTTTGAGCTCAGCATTTAGTTTTATTTCTTTGTTGTCGCGTAGTACGGTTAATGATACTTTATCGCCCGGACTATATCGCCCAATTTGTTCTTGCAGTTGCGACGATGATTTAATTTCTACTTCCTCAACTTTAATAATTATATCGCCTTTTTTTACACCTGCTTTTTCGGCAGCACTGTTTTCAACTACTGCATCTACAAAAGCACCTTCCATTGTTTTTAGATTTTTTTCTTTGGCAATTTCGCTGGTAATTTCCTTCATGCTCACACCCAATACAGCACGTTGTACAAAACCAAACTGACGAATGTCCGAAACTACTTTTTTTACTATGCTTGTTGGAATGGCAAACGAGTAGCCAGCATACGAGCCTGTTTGTGAAGCAATGGCTGTATTTATACCAATTAATTCGCCGCGTGTATTTACAAGTGCTCCACCACTATTACCTGGGTTTACGGCAGCATCAGTTTGGATGAACGACTCAATTTTCATTTGCGAATTGATAATATTAATATTGCGCGCTTTGGCACTAACAATGCCTGCAGTAACTGTCGACGTTAAATTAAATGGATTGCCTACAGCCAATACCCATTCGCCAATTTTAAGTGAGTCGGAATTACCAAAAAGAATTACAGGTAATTTTTCGGCTTCAATTTTCAATAGTGCAATATCTGTGTTTGGGTCAGCTCCAACGAGTTTTGCTTTGAATGTGCGTTTGTCGTTGAGTGTTACCTCAATTTCTTTCGATTTATCAATTACGTGATTATTGGTAACAATATAACCATCGTTCGAAATAATAACACCTGAGCCTGAACCTTCGCGCATTGGAGCTTCTTGTGGTTGGCGTTGCTGTGGTCGTTGTTGTGGACCAAAGAAGTATTCAAAAAATGGGTCGTTAAAACCACCGCCACCAAATCCTTGTTGCATTTGCATAGGAGTTTTGGTTTTTACGTGAACTACAGCATGAACCGAAAGTTCGGCCGCGAGTGTAAAGTCGGTATCCATAGCGCGTGGAGCTTTGGTTATGGCTGTATACATTGCCGGAACTTCATTGGTTTGAAATAGAGCGTCGCGATTATTTTTATCGCTAATTAAATTGGTTGTTAAGTTGGTGGCAACACTTACGGCAACCATTGCTGCAAACAACCCGAGCAGTTTTGTACGTTGAGAGAGTTTCATAAGGATAAAAGTTGAATTAATAATTAATAATTGACAATTGATAATTGAATAAGATTTTTTAAGATTTGTCTTTGTTGCTTTGTCATTACAACGCTAAATTATTCAAAAAGTATTCCGAGGTGCCGGAAATTGTGATATATTTGGTGAAATTTAACATTGTGAATTTTCCGATTAACGTCTGTTTTGTTTATGTATCCGAAAAGTTAAATTTGAAATGTTGTAATTATAAAAAAAGCCACCTGAAATGTCAGATGGCTTTGAAAAAATGTCAGTAAACTTTATGAACTACTTCTTGTATCCATAAACCGCCAAATCGCCCAATTCTTCTTCGATGCGAAGCAATTGATTGTATTTCGCCATACGGTCGGAGCGGCTTAGCGATCCGGTTTTAATTTGTCCTGAGTTAGTTGCTACGGCAATGTCGGCAATAGTAGCATCTTCAGTTTCGCCCGAACGGTGCGAAGTAACTGAAGTATAGCCTGCACGGTGAGCCATTTCAATAGCGTCAAGTGTTTCGGATAATGAACCAATTTGATTTACTTTAATCAAAATTGAATTGGCACAACCTAAATCAATGCCTTTTTTCAAGTACTCTACATTGGTCACAAATAAATCGTCGCCTACCAACTGACATTTATCGCCAATTTTTTCGGTCAACAATTTCCAACCATCCCAATCGCTTTCGCCCATACCATCTTCAATGGAGTCGATAGGGTATTTCGAAATTAATTCGGCCAAATAATCAGCTTGTTCGGCTGAGTTGCGTTTTTTGCCATTCGGGCCTTCAAATTTTGAATAATCGTAAATGCCATTTTTGAAAAATTCTGAAGCAGCGCAATCCAATCCAATGGTGATGTCTTTTCCTGGAACGTATCCAGCATTTTTAACCGCAGTGAGGATTGATTCCAATGCATCTTCGGTACCGCCAGCAAGGTTAGGAGCAAAGCCACCTTCGTCGCCTACAGCAGTGCTCAAATTACGGTCGTGCAATACTTTTTTCAATGAGTGGAAAACTTCGGCACCCATTCGTAAACCTTCGCGGAACGATGTAGCTCCCACGGGGCGAATCATGAATTCCTGAAATGCAATAGGAGCATCGGAGTGCGAGCCACCATTAATGATGTTCATCATAGGTACTGGCAATGTGAATGCATTTGTACCACCTATATAACGGTACAATGGCATACCCAAATACTCAGCAGCCGCTTTAGCCACAGCTAATGAAACTCCTAAAATGGCATTTGCACCCAAATTCGATTTGGTTTTTGTTCCGTCCATAGCAATCATTTTTTTGTCGATGGCACGTTGTTCCAATGCACTGATACCAATAAGAGCAGGAGCAATTACGTTATTTACGTTAGCCACAGCTTTTAGTACGCCTTTACCGAGGTAGCGACCTTTATCGCCGTCGCGCAATTCAATGGCTTCGTTTTCGCCAGTTGATGCACCCGAAGGCACAGCAGCACGGCCTATAATGCCCGATTCTAACAATACATCTACTTCTACAGTAGGATTTCCACGCGAGTCCAATACTTCGCGGGCAACAATTTTCTCAATTTTACTCATTTTCTGAAATTTATTTTGATTGTTTATTCTAAAGTTTAGTGCATTTTACAATGCATTATATAAACAGTTTTGCAATAAAAAAGTTTTTGGAATAATTTTATTTTATGATACAAGTGTGTATCTTTGCATTACTAAAAAAATATATACATCGAATTTATGAACGAACTTGAAATGCTTTTTCAGCAATTTACAGGCGAAAAATTTCTCTCAAAAACAGAATTGTCGGCTTCCGGTTCAAACCGCAGGTACTTTCGCCTCGAAAGCAAAAACAATATAGTAATTGGTGTTGAAGGCACTTCGGTTGAAGAAAACAATGCTTTTATTCAAATGGCAAAGCATTTTCATACTAAAGGATTGCCAGTACCACGTTTTATTGGTCAAACCCTTGACGGACTACATTATATACAAGAAGATTTAGGCGATACATTGCTTTTTGATTATATTGCCGAAGGACGTAAAACGGGTGTTTTTTGTGAAGTTGAGAAAGAAATGTTGCGCAAAACAATGCGAATATTGCCGCAAATTCAAGTGAAAGGTGCGGAGGGATTTAATTTTTCGGTTTGTTATCCTCAACCTGAATTTAATGAGCGCTCCATACTTTGGGATTTGAATTATTTTAAATATTGTTTTTTAAAATCTACGGGTTTGGATTTTCAGGAAAATAGGCTGGAGGATGATTTTGGCCGACTTTCGGATATCTTACTTCGTTCGCATTCAAATACTTTTATGTATCGCGATTTTCAGAGTCGCAATGTGATGATTAAGGACAATGAACCTTATTTTATCGATTTCCAGGGTGGACGAAAAGGTCCTCTTTATTACGATGTTGCTTCGTTTTTGTGGCAAGCTAAAGCCAAGTATAGCGAAGAATTACGTGATGAATTGCTTGCAGAATACCTCGATGCACTACAAGAGCTTATACCTGTGGATGCGTCAGAATTTAAAACACAACTCAAACATTTTGTTTTATTTAGAACATTACAAGTTCTTGGTGCTTATGGGTTTAGGGGTTATTTCGAAAAAAAACCACATTTCTTACAAAGCATACCATTTGCTATCCAAAATTTAAGGGAGATTTTAAACGAAGAAGTTTCGGAATATCCATATTTAGTTGAAATACTGAGAGAAATGACAGCCCTGAAACAGTTCCGCGAAGTGGAAGTGAAAAAACCCTTGGTTGTTAAGATTTATAGTTTCTCGTTTAAAAAAGGGATTCCAAACGATGACTCAGGCAATGGTGGTGGTTATGTATTTGATTGCAGGGCTGTAAATAATCCCGGAAAATACGAACGTTACGAACATTTTACTGGATTGGACGAATCGGTTATTCAGTTTTTAGAAGAAGATGGTGAAATATTGAGTTTTTTAGAACATGCTTACAATCTGGTTGATGCATCGGTTAAGCGCTATAAAGATCGTGGCTTTACTAACCTAATGGTATCGTTTGGTTGCACTGGCGGACGCCATCGTTCGGTATATTCTGCACAAAAAATGGCCGAACATATTCATGCTCAATTTGGAGTTGAAGTTCAATTAATTCATCGCGAACAAAATAAAGAACAGCAATTTGAAGCTATAGTATAAAATATCAAAACGGAAATTATTAGTCAAATAATGCAACGATTAGTATTGTTTTTGCATCATTTAATGAGTTATAAAGCAATTTTATTTCACCCATATAGCTTATTTAAAAAATGAAAAAGGCTGCCATGCTATTTCTGATATTTTTATTGTTTATTTCGTGCTCAGATGATTTTAAAGTAAATACTCGAGAACAGCAAGTCTTATTTCAGTACGAATATATCAATTATGCTTGGAGTTATCAGCATTCGGGGTGGTTTATCGATACTTCTGGTAATTTAATTCGCTATAATATGCCTAGTAAATGGAATTATCCTGATACATTAGGGTTTATTGATGATACAGCAATGATTAATAACCTAGATTTGTGTTATGAATCAGGTGCTGTATTACCAAAATTAGATTTACAAGCCAAAATTAGACTTATTGATAAAGCAGCAAAAGGAACTTTAACGAAACCAAGATATGAGATGGCTGATGCTGGAATTCAACGCTATTCGGCATTTTTATACAATAAAGATACCAAGAAGTATAAGCGTATATTACTCTATCAATGGGGTGATGAGTTAATAGAAAATACATCTTCTGAAGCGAAAGAACTACAAAAATGGATGGCTGAAATTAATCAAATGGATACCTTTCAGCCATACTAGCATTTACTTGATAACACTTTTCTTCTCAGAATTGTACTGAATTAGCGTCGAACTTTTACAATTATTTTTTTGAGTTTGCCTTGAGCAATTCCTGGTTGATGTCCGTCCTCAGGGAAAAATATAGCAAATTCAAGTGGATGAATTTGAAGCATATTATATGCTTTATCAGCAAAGAAAGTCAAATCTTTTTCTGAATTATAGGGCTGTGTTACTTCCTTTAAATCTGCTGTTGGTTTCCATCCCATAGTTTCAATCAGGCTTACCGGAACTTGTATGTCAATAAAGTTATTGTGGGTTTCCATGCGAGCATCGTCGGCAGTTTTTCCATCCACTTCTACTATATTCACCACTAAATCAGAACCTTCAAGTTCAATTTTGCCCAATGGAGCTTGAACTAAATCAGTCGAATTTAAAAAATCAAATGCTTTTTTGAAACGAGGATGTACATTCTCGTACAATCCATAATTTGTCAACTTGTCTAAAATCATATTCTTATTATTATATTATTACGGTACTCCTCAAACCATTCAAACTCTTCAAACCCCTCAAACCCCTCAAACTCCTCAAACCCCTCAAACTCTCAAACCCCTCAAACTTTTCAAACTCTTCAAACTTTAAATCACCTCATCAACAGTGTAGTTCAGAAACTTATTAAATGGATATGCTGTTTTAAAAATTTCTGATATTTCATTCACAAAATCATCACTATCAAGTAATGCAGCATCGAACTTATACTCTACTAAATAATGTTTCAGTTTAAGTAATTCAGCTTCGGCAAAATCTTTTGGAAAACCAGCTGGAACAGTTTTTAATTTATCTTCTTCGAAAAATTTCTGAAATTTACTAGCGAAATTCTTTTCGAAACGAATTTCATTCAACTCATCAATATTATCGTAAACGCTTTTACGCAGTGCTTTTAATAAATTGGGTTGAGGACACCATACGCCAGCACCTACAAAACAGCCTGCAGGGTCTAAGTGTAAGTAATAACCGCCGCGCTGACTTTTCCTTCCACCTGCCGAAGCTACAAAAACACCAAAATGTGTTTTATACGGTGTTTTATCGTGCGAAAAACGAACATCGCGGTAAATACGAAATACACATTCGGATGCTTCTACATTTTTAATATCATCATCGAATTCGGCAATTTTTGATATTAAAGCCGTGCTTAGTTGGTCGAACTCTTTTTTGCATTTATCGAACCATTTTTTATTTTCGGTAAACCACTCACGATTATTGTTTTCGCTTAGTGCGGATAAAAATTGTATTATTTCAGTTGCTTGCATATATTTTTCATTTTTACATTAATTGAATTAATCAACAATTATTGCGATTGATTAGTTCAATATTTCGTTTATAAACCAAGTTGCAAATATAATGCTTTAATTAGAATATGTATTTTATGATCTGTTTTTTTTTTGACAAAAGAGTAAAGTTATATGCCAAAAAATAACTACTTTTGCATTTCAACTGCCAAAGTTTAAATTTCTCAATTGTTTTTGAGTATTTAGCTGTATTTTAATCATTTATAATTTGTAATGAAGAATAGAATTAAGGATCTTGTTCAAGAAATTGAAAGTATTGTTGCTAAAAACAACGACGAATTAGAAGCAATGCGTATTAAATACCTTAGTAAAAAAGGATTAGTTTCGGAATTGTTCAATGATTTTAGAAATGTAGCCAACGAGGAAAAAAGAGAAGTTGGACAATTGCTTAATGAGTTGAAAAACAAAGCTCAAGATAAAATTAACGAAATAAAAGAGAGCTTTGAATCGCTTCAAACTGATGATAATAAAACTGACCTAACTCGTAGTGCCGATCCACTAAAAGTTGGAACAAGACATCCGCTTTCGCTTACTAAAAACGAAATAATTGATATTTTCTCGCGCATTGGTTTTACCATAGCCGAAGGACCCGAAATTGAAGACGACTGGCATGTGTTTGGTGCATTGAATTTTCCACCCGAACATCCTGCTCGTGACATGCAAGATACATTTTTTATTGAACAAAACCCTGATGTATTATTGCGTACGCACACTTCGTCGGTACAATCGCGCATAATGGCTTACCAAAAACCGCCTATTCGGATGTTGTTTCCGGGTCGTGTTTTCCGTAACGAGGCCATTTCGTACCGTGCTCATTGTTTTTTCCATCAGGTAGAAGGACTTTATATCGATAAAAATGTTTCGTTTGCCGACTTAAAACAAGCGTTGATGTATTTTGCCAAAGAAATGTTTGGCGAGCATACCGAAATTCGCTTACGTCCGTCGTATTTTCCATTTACTGAGCCAAGTGCCGAAATGGATATTTCGTGTAATATATGTGGTGGAAAAGGCTGTCCATTCTGCAAACATACAGGTTGGGTTGAGATTTTAGGATGTGGAATGGTTGATCCGAATGTGCTCGAAAATTGTGGAATTGACTCAACGGTTTATTCTGGATATGCATTTGGAATGGGAGTGGAGCGTATCACAAACCTAAAATACCAAGTAAAAGATTTGCGCTTATTCTCCGAAAACGACGTTCGTTTCCTTGAACAATTTAAATCAGCATATTAATTTTATTGCCGCCCCAAGCCCCTAAAGGGGATGTGAAATTACTTTCGTTTTCTGAATTTTGATACATTGGTGAATAAAAAATATTTCATATATCTATCTTACAACGGAACAAACTATCATGGTTGGCAAATGCAACCTAATGGTATTTCGGTTCAGGAAGTGCTTAGTAAAGCACTTTTCACCGTTTTGCGCACCGAAACCGAAATTACAGGAGCTGGCCGCACTGATACAGGCGTACATGCTCGGCTTATGGTTGCTCATTTTGAAACTGAAGTAGTTATTGGCGATTTAAAACTTCTTGCTAATAAGCTAAATAGCATTCTACCTCAGGATATTTCGGTGTCAAAAATTTGCGAAGTAAAATTGGATGCACATGCCCGTTTTGATGCTATTTCTCGAAAATACGAATATCACATTGTAACCGAAAAGTCAGTTTTTCAGCATGCCTTAGCTGCACGTTTTAGCGAAAATCTGGATATTGATTTAATGAACGATGCGGCTAAAATGCTGTTTCAATACACTGATTTTACAAGTTTTAGCAAACTACATACCGATGTAAAAACAAATAATTGCGATATTAAACAAGCATTTTGGGAAAGGCGAGACAATACATTGGTTTTTACCATTGAGGCCGACCGATTTTTACGTAATATGGTGCGTGCAATTGTAGGTACATTGCTCGAAGTGGGACGTGGGAAAATAACGATAGACGATTTTAGCAAAATTATTGAAGCCAAAAACCGTTGTAAAGCGGGTACTTCTGTTCCAGCGTGTGGGTTGTACTTGGTTGATATTAAATACCCTGACGATATTTTTAGTTAAAACTCTTTTTACTCGGAAGTGACCAAAGAAATACGTCCATCCAAAACAGCTTTTATTTCATTACCTTTAGCTGTTTCAGCTTTTATGTAATTCAAGAGCATATTTCTGATTTTCAGACCCGTATTTACTCTTTTTTCGTTTTGGGCAAGTATTTCCATCTTATCGTTACCCCCTGCCAAGTAATCGTTTGTAGCAATGCTATACAATTTCGAATTGTCAAGCGCTATGCCATTGATAGTTATATCTATCGCTTTTTTGTTTTTAATCTTCATTCGTAAACCCGAAATGCCTTCGCCACCCATCGAAGCAAAATACTGACACAATTCGTTAAGCTTATTGCCTCGAAGCCAAACAACTACCAATTCATTTTCGAAAGGCATCAATTCAAAAACTTTGCGCACTGTAATGTCACCAGCTGGGATAATTGTACGTAAACCGCCCAAATTTACAATGGCTATATCCACTTCCGTTTTTAATATATCCGTAGCTGATTTACGATACACGTCGGCACTGAAATTGGACAATAAACTTTCGGGAGCATGTCCGCGCATTGTTTCGGTAGCACGGCCAATCACTACATTCATTTTGGCATCAACTTGCTTTTTGAACGGTTGTAAATAATTGATATAGGCAGTATCAGCCAATGATTGAGTGGAAGCATCAAGTGCTATTTTGGTTGAAGTTGCATTTTTCACTTGCCATTGTGCTGGTTTACATGCAATTATTGTGAAAAGTATAAAAAAATATATTTCTTTACGCATAATAAAATTGAGCTTTATAGTAAGCGAAAGTACTAATTTTGTTTTAAATATCAAAGGAATCAACTATAAATTAGTATATTTGTGGCCTTTAAAAATTAGCCAATATAATATGATTACTATTATTCTCATTGCTCTTACTGCCGTTATTTCGTACATTGCTTTTAGTAACAACCAACTTGTTGATAAATTGATTTTTTATCCTCCCGAAATAAAAAGAAAACAGTGGTATCGCTTTGTAAGTTATGGGTTTTTGCATGCCGATTTGTCGCATTTGGCATTTAATATGTTTGCCTTGTATCTTTTTGGAACCGAAATCGAAAAGGTATTTAAGGAGGTTTTTGGTGTGGAAGTTGGTAGCTTTTTATATATTTTACTTTACTTTTTGGGATTGATATTTTCCATTTTACCAACTTGGTTTAAGGAAAAGGACAATTATTACTATCGTAGCCTGGGAGCATCCGGAGCTGTATCGGCAGTTGTTTTTGCTTATATTCTAGTATATCCAATGAACTTTATGGGTATATTATTTATTCCCATTTTCCTTCCAGCATTTTTATTCGGAATTATTTATGTAGTAACATCTATTTATTTAGAAAAAATGCAAAATGGCAATATCAATCATTTAGCGCATGTTGCTGGTGGTGTGTTTGGTATTGTATTTATGTTTGTGACTTTTATGTTTATCGCTGACATCAATATCATCCGCTATTTTATCGAAAGTATACAAATTAACTCTTTCAGCGATTTAATCCATTTTGGATATTAACTAGGTTGCTCATCTTTTTAAAACCAATTACAAATGTCAAGAATTATCACAACCATCTGTTTTGCTATTGTAGCATCAACGCTTGTAGCTATTACTACTAACGAAAAAGTGAAAATGAAAACTAATATTTATATTGATGCGGCTACAGCTGAAAGTGTAACAAAATTATTAGTAGCTGAAGTTGGAGAAAAAAACAACTTTAGAATTGTGCGTGGAGTAGGGCAGGTGGCTGCCTTGTGGCGTAAAGAAGATGGAACACCTGATGTTTTTGTGTCGTTTTGTAAACGTAATTTTATTGCCAACGAACAGGAATTAGATACGTTATTCAATAAACTTCAACGAAACTTGGAAGTGATGCATGGCTATTTTCATAAAATTGATATGAAATTAAAGGAGCCTGTTCAACTTACTGGTTTTCAAATAACCGATATTGATGATATTTTTGGAGGTTACGATATTAGTTCGCATTTGGATGATGACCTCTATGCTAATAAAATTGCTTTCATTGCGGCTTTAAATTTCCCATATTATTCGCTCGAAGAAAAAACAAATTTTGGAACGCAATGGAGTCGTAAACAATGGGCTTATGCGCGTATGGGCGATAGATTTACAACACGTATTCCGGCCGATGTGCTCCAAAATATGTCGCAGGTTTTGGCAGCTTCCGATGCTTATATTTCGAGCTATAATATTTGTATGGGCAATTTGCTGACGAACAAAGGCGAAAAATTATTTCCTACCGATATGAAATTGATTAGTCACTGGGGTTTGCGTGACGAATTGAAATCGGATTATTCGGACAAAAAGCATGGTGCAGAAAAACAAGAGATGATTTATTCGGTAATGAAACGTATAATTGACCAATCCATTCCTGCTGAAGTTATTAATAACGAAAAAATGACTTGGAATCCGCTTACGAACCTTGTTTTTGCCGAAGGTAAACCAGTGACCTCGAAACCCGAAAATAATGTACGTTACCAACATTTACTAAATGCTTTTGCGGCAAATAAATTGATTGATGCCTACTCGCCACAACTGCCTACAGCACTCGAACGTAATTTCAACGAAGATTTGGAAATACTGCAAAAAGATGTTGAAGGCCTATTTAAAACATTGCTGACGTCGGCCGAAGCTAAACGAGTGGCAACACTTATTCAATCACGACTTGGACGAAAGCTGCGTCCGTACGATATTTGGTACAATGGTTTTAAGTCCAGACCCAGCCTTTCCGAAGCTGAATTGAGCGCCATAACTTCCAAAAAATATCCAAATCCACAAGCTATGGAAGCCGATTTACCATCAATATTAATGAAGCTAGGTTGGAAGGAAGATAAAGCTCGTGAGATAGCGAAGTTGGTAAAAGTTGATGCTGCATTAGGCTCAGGACATGCCGCAGGTGCTGTCATGCGGAATGATTATGCTCATTTACGAACTCGCATTGCCCCAACGGGAATGGATTACAAAGGCTACAATATTGCCATTCATGAGTTTGGACATAATACCGAACAAACCATTACGCTCAATGATGTTGATTTTTGGATGCTGAATGGCGTTCCCAATACTGCTTTTACCGAAGCAGTGGCATTTTTGTTTCAAAAACGTGATCTTGAACTGCTAGGATTTAATAATGCTAATGTTGATGCTGATAAAAATTTGGCTTTAGATGATTTTTGGTCGTGTTACGAAATTATGGGCGTGGCCCTGCTCGATATTGCTACTTGGGAATGGATGTATGCTCACCCCAATGCTACTGCCGAAGAATTGAAAGCAGCTGTGTTGAACAAAGCGAAAGAAATTTGGAATACCTACTATGCCAATGTGTTAGGTGGAAAAGACGAAACTATATTGGCTATTTATTCGCACATGATTGATAATCCACTTTATTTGTCAAATTACCCTATTGGCCATTTAATTAGTTTTCAGGTTGAAGGACAAATCAAAGGAAAATCGATGGCTGATGAAATTCAGCGCATGTACACACAGGGCCGAATTATCCCGCAAGTATGGATGAATAATAGTGTAGGAGCAGCCATTTCGGTAGAGCCATTACTACAGGCCGTGCGCAATGCGTTGAAATAAATGGCAGTATTGCTATATTGTCAGTACGAATGCAATATTTTGTTAAATAAAAACAGTAGTGCACAGGCATTTTAGCAACTTTAAAAGATAATCATTACTTTTGTTCTGTATTTTCCATTGCTAGTAAAATTTAAAGATAAAAATTCCGTTGTTATTCTAATTACAATAAATAGCTTAAAAACAAAAATGAGTTTAAAAATAATTAGGTATACAATGGCTGCAGTATTTTTAATATTGTTCAGCAGTATAAATGCTCAGGACGATTATCGTTCGGAGATTGGAGTGTTAGGCGGGAATTCTTTTTATTTGGGCGATGCCAACAATAAGTTTTTTGCTAATAGTCAGTTGGGTTATGGTATTATTTACCGACATAAAATTGATACACGTTTAGCTTGGAGTGCAAGTTGGAATAATACAAAGGTTGTAGGGTCAACATTTTCGAATCCCATTAATGCCTTTGATATTTGTGGTGAATTTAATTTTTTTGATTACGAAAATAAAATTTACCGTCCGAATAGTAAAAAGCAAAGCTTGTATTTGTTTGGTGGTTTGGGTTTTATGACTTCATCTTCAGGAACTCCGGCTTTTGCAATGAGTTTGCCAGTAGGTTTAGGTTATAAAATAATGCTTGGAAAAAGATTTAATCTGAATTTTATTTGGTCCAATCGTTTGATGCTAACTGATAATATGGAAGGTGTAGCTGCCTTAAATGATCCTGATGGATTAAATGGCAGTAATATTTTTAATAACGATGTACTTACAACATTTTCGGTGGGATTAACTTATAATATTTGGAAAAAAGATTGCAATTGCATGAAATTAAAATATTAAAATTCTCATAATTTATAATTCGTAACTCAGAAGAATGTCCAGTTTTAAAGAAAAAATTGATATAAGCCGATTACCTAAGCACATAGCCATAATAATGGACGGCAATGGTCGATGGGCAAAGGAGCGAGGATACGATCGTATTTTTGGACATCAAAATGGCGTTGTATCGGTGCGCGAAGTAACCGAAGCGGCAGCCGAAACGGGTATTGGTTATTTAACGCTTTATGCCTTTTCTACCGAGAACTGGGGGCGTCCGCAGGAGGAAGTAAATGCTTTGATGGAATTGCTTATTGATACTATCGAAAAAGAAACACCAACACTTAATAAAAATAATGTACGTTTATTGGCTATAGGCGATTTAAGCAGATTACCTGCAAATGCAGCCAAAAAACTTCAAAGTTGCATTGATCAAACTAGTAGCAATACTGGATTAAGTTTGGTATTGGCATTGAGTTATTCGTCGCGCTGGGAAATTAAAGATGCAATTTGTAAAATTGGGTCTGAAATGGCTAAAGGCAATATAAAGCCCGAAGACATTACAGATGAGCTCGTTGCAGCAAATTTAACGACGCATGATATTCCTGATCCAGATTTATTGATTCGCACCAGTGGCGAAACCCGAATAAGTAATTTTTTATTGTGGCAAATTGCCTACACCGAACTATATTTTACCCCAACTCATTGGCCCGATTTCAGAAAAGAGAATTTTTTTGAGGCCATTTGCGATTTTCAGAAACGTGATCGCCGATTTGGAAAAACAAATTAATCTATTATGTCGGGATTTACCGATTTACAGAACAGCTATATGCAAAAATTAAAAACAGTTTTTATCGTCTTTTTATTTGTTCTTTTTGGTCAAATTATTGTTGCTCAAAATGCGTTACCCACTGATACCTTACCTGTAATTGAATACTCAAATGCAGCTCCTAAATACGAAATTGCAGCTATAACTATTACAGGTGCAGCCAATTACGAAGATTTTGTGTTGATTGGTTTTTCGGGTTTGTCAGTAGGCGATAAAATTAGTGTTCCAGGCGATGCCATAACAGGTGCTGTAAAACGTTTTTGGAAACAAGGCTTATTCTCGGATGTAAAGATTTATGCTACAAAAATAAAAGACGACAAAATTTGGCTAAATATCGCGCTTAAAGAACGTCCACGTGTGTCTGAAATAAATTTCGCTGGACTTAAAAAAGGCGAAATCGAAGATTTAGAGTTGAAACTTGGTATTACAAAAGGGAATCAGATAACACCAAATATTTCGGATAGGGCTGTAAAAATGATTAAAAAGCACATGGAAGAAAAAGGCTTTTTAAGTGTGGAAGCTAGCGTGTTTCAAAAAAACGACCCTAACAAACCCGGACATGTTATTGTAGATATAACAGTTGATAAAAAATTAAAAACACGTGTACATCAGATTGTCGTTGTTGGAAATAAAGCGCTGACATTTAATCAGATAAATAAAGCAATGAAAAAGACCAACGACAATAACTGGCGTAACTTTTTCAGAACCAAAAAGTTTGTAAACGAAGAATACGAAAAAGATAAAATTGCACTGATTGAAAAATACAACGAAATTGGATACCGCGATGCTTATATTGTATCCGATAGCGTAACTAAGTTCGACGATAAAAGTGTAAGTGTTTATTTAACTGTTGAAGAAGGTAAAAAATACCATTTTAGAAATATTAAATGGATTGGAAATACTATTTACCCTTATGATTATTTAGATGTTGTTTTGGGTATTAAAAAGGGTGATGTGTATAATATGAAACACTTGAATGAACGCATTCAGACTGACGAAAACGATGCTGTAAGTAAACTTTATCAAGACCGTGGTTATTTATTTTCGCAAATTGAACCTGTTGAGGTTTTAATTGAAAACGATTCGATTGATTTTGAAATGCGTATTTACGAAGGCAAACCTGCCACGATTAACGAAATAAGCATCAAAGGAAATACACGCGTTTACGAACATGTTGTTCGTCGCGAATTGCGCACCAAGCCAGGCCAACTTTACAGTCAATCGGACATTATGCGTTCGTTGCGTGAGTTAGCTCAAATGGGACATTTTGATCAAGAAAAAATTAAACCAGATATTCAGCCAAATCAAGAAGATGGTACTGTAGATATTGCTTACAATCTCGAAACCAAAGGTAGCGATCAGGTTGAATTTTCGGCTGGTTGGGGTGCAACTGGTATTGTTGGTAGTATTGGGCTGAAATTCAGTAATTTTGCAATACAAAATTTATTTAAACCAGAAACTTATCGTATTGTACCACAAGGCGAAGGTCAAACATTTTCAATAAATGCTCGTACCAATGGCCAATCCTATACTTCGGTAAGTATGTCGTTTTTAGAGCCATGGTTGGGTGGCAAACGCCCCAATTCGCTTTCTACATCTATATATTATTCTAGTCAGTCAACTATTGCCGATAGGTATTTAACCCAAATGCAAAGTAGCCCTTATGGTGGTTATGGAGGTTACGGTGGATATGGTGGTTACGGTGGTTATGGAGGTTATGGCAGTAGTTATGGCAGTAGTTATGGTGGCTATGGAGGTGGTTACGATACGGGATATGCTTTGAATTATGACCCTGAAAAATACATGCGTACTGCTGGTGCTTCGATGGGTTATGGAAAGCGCTTAAACTGGCCTGATGACTTTTTTACTTTCTATGGCGAATTATCATATCAGTTATTTATGCTTAAAGGTTGGTATCGTTCTATGTTTCCAATGACCGAAGGTATGTTTAACAACTTGAGTTTAAACCTTACATTAAGTCGTAATTCTATCGATAATCCAATTTTCACTCGTTCAGGTTCATCATTTTCATTAGGATTGAAAATTACACCACCTTATTCAGCATTTAATGGTAAAGATTATTCGCAAACTCTAACTGAACAAGAACGTTACAAATGGATTGAATACCATAAATGGACTTTTAGTGGCAAAACATTTACTCCGCTTGATGCCGGAAATAAGCTGATTTTGATGAGTCGTATGATGTTTTCGTACGTAGGGCATTTTAACGAACAAGCAAGATCACCTTTCGAAACCTTTTATATGGGTGGCGATGGTATGTCGGCTTATACCAGTTATGGAACCGATTATATAGCCATGCGTGGATACGAAAGTGGATCACTTACGCCACAAGATCGTACAACGGGTTCGTACACAGGTTATTTGTACAATAAATTCTCCATGGAGCTTCGCTATCCACTCTCGTTGGAACAATCGGCAACTATTTATGCACTTACATTCCTCGAAGCAGGAAATTGCTTTCGGAGTTTAAAGGATTATAGTCCATTTGATTTGAAACGATCAGCTGGTGTAGGTGTGCGTATTTTCCTTCCTATGTTTGGTATGATGGGGATTGACTGGGCTTATGGATTTGACAAAGGTGTGGATGGCAAACAAGGAGGAAGTCAATTTCACTTTGTGTTAGGACAAGAATTATAAGTTTGAAGAGTTTGAAGAGTTTGAAAGGTTTGAAGAGTTTGAAAGGTTTGAAGAGTTTGAAAGG
>CAYXQZ010000010.1:26347-41776 GCA_964466415.1 uncultured Paludibacter sp. | reverse complement strand
ACTACCAAACTAGCACCTATTGCAGCATCGCCTGCGGCAAATACCTTAGCTACATTGCTGGTACTTGACTTGTCGGTAGCAATATTACCACGTGCATCCAAACTAAGTCCAAGTTCAGTAACTAATCCTTCGTGAACTGGGTGTACAAATCCAAGTGCAAGAAATACCAGATCAGCTTTAATCGTTTCGGTTTTTCCTGTTGGTTTCATGTTCCAGCGTCCTGTAGCATCTTTGGTCCATTCTACTTCTTCTACCACTACTTCTTCTACATTACCATTAGTGCCATTAAAAGCAAGGGTATTTAAACTCCATTTTCGTTCGCAACCTTCTTGGTGTGAGCTTGAAGTTTTTAGAATGTTTGGATAATTTGGCCAAGGTGTATCTGGGTTTTTACCAACTGGAGGTTTTGGTAAAATTTCTATTTGAGTGATTTTTACTGCACCCTGACGAACTGAAGTTCCTACACAGTCCGAACCTGTATCGCCACCGCCAATAACCAAAATATGTTTGCCTTTTGCGTTAATAATTTTATCTTCAGCCACTTCCTCGCCCATAATCAACTGATTTTGTTGACTAAGAAATTCCATTGCAAAATGAATTCCTTTTAGTTCGCGACCTTTAGGCGTAATATTACGTGGTTGACCTGCACCAATTGTTAGACAAACAGCATCGAAACTTTCCATAATTTCTTTACCCGAAATGGTAACACCCACTTCGCAGTTATTACGGAAAAGAATTCCTTCTTCTTCGAGTTGCGCTAAACGACGGTCGATAACTGTTTTGTTCAGTTTAAAGTTTGGAATACCATAACGTAATAATCCACCCGGTTTATTGTCTTTTTCGAAAACAGTTACTGTATGACCTTTACGGTTAAGTTGTTGTGCAGCAGCTAATCCTGCAGGGCCAGCACCAATGACAGCTATTTTTTTACCAGTGCGTGTTTTTGGTGGACGAGGTTTTATGAGACCTTCAACAAATCCAACTTCAGATATTGCTGCTTCGTTTTCACGAATAGTAACTGGTGATTCATGCAATGCTAATACACAAGCTTTTTCGCATGGAGCTGGACAAATACGACCTGTAAAATCAGGAAAGTTATTTGTTTCGTGCATGTTGTCAATGGCTTCTTTCCATTTTCCTTTGTACAAAAGGTCTTGCCACTCAGGCATTTTATTGCCAAGCGGACAACCCCAATGGCAAAACGGAATACCGCAATCCATACAACGCGAAGCCTGTAATTTGCGGTCTTCGCGGTTTAATGTTTGTTCAACCTCTCCAAAATCGTGTACACGATCTTGTACCGGACGATATCCGGCATCTTTTCGAGGTATTGTAATAAATGCTTTAGGATTTCCCATATTATTTTTAAAACCCCCAACCCCTAAAGAGGGGTATTAGGTTCGTACTTTTTAGTTTATACTTTTTAATTTTATTGTTTGAAAAACAGGTATCACGATTGTAAATCGGGTTTCATGTTTTACATTTCACGATTGTCGTAAAATCGTATCACCCGATTTTAGTAAAAATCGTGAAACCCGATTTTACGATTTTAATAATCCCTTTCTACCTGAGCAATTTTTTTGTTGATTTCGGCCATTTTTTGTTCTTGAATAACTTTTTTGTATTCAATTGGAACAACTTTAATGAATTTATCAACATAATCGCGCCAGTTGTCGAGAATATTTTTTGCTAACGTACTACCTGTATAGTTGTAATGATTTTCAATCAAAGTTTTCACTTGTTTGTTATCATGGCTGTCTTCGATTAACGATAATTCTACCATTTCCATATTACAGAAGAAATCAAAATTACCTAATTCGTCGAGTACATAAGCCACACCACCACTCATACCAGCAGCAAAGTTACGTCCTGTAGGTCCTAAAACTACAGTTACTCCACCTGTCATGTATTCGCAACAGTGGTCGCCTGCACCTTCAACTACAGCATTTGCACCTGAGTTACGAACACAAAAGCGTTCGCCTACAATACCATTTATATACACTTCGCCCGATGTAGCACCATATAATATTGTGTTTCCAGCAATAATATTATCTTCGCGTTTAAAAGTGCTTTCTTTAGGTGCTTTTACTACAATTTTACCACCCGATAGTCCTTTTCCAACATAATCATTAGCTTCACCTTCGAGTTCAAAGTACATACCTTTACTCAAAAATGCACCAAAACTTTGACCAGCTGAACCTTTAAAACTAGCCTTAATGGTATCTTCGGGTAAACCAATTTGTCCAAAACGTTTGGCGACCTCGCCCGAAAGCATTGCACCAACTGTACGGTCAGTATTTTTAATTCTGCTTGAAATTTCAACTGGCATGCACATATCAAGTGCAGGTAGTGATTTCTTAATCAATTCACGATCGAGTACATTCTCGAGTTTGTGATCCTGACCTTTAATGTTGCGCAATGAATTTTTAGTATTATCAGGCACATACATTATTCTTGATAAATCTACCTTTTCAATTTTTGAAACAGTACCAATCTTTCTGCGTTTGAGAAGTTCAGCATGACCAATAATCTCGTCTAGGCTACGGAAGCCCATTTCGGCCAAATGTTCGCGAACATCTTGTGCTATAAATTGGAAGAAGTTTACAAGATACTCATGTTTTCCTGTAAAATGCTTGCGTAATACTTCATCTTGAGTAGCTACACCCACAGGGCAAGTATTCAGGTGACATTTACGCATCATTACACAACCTAGTATTAATAAAGCACTCGTTGCAAAACCATATTCTTCGGCACCTAAAAGCGCTGTGATAATAATATCGCGTCCTGTTTTAAGCTGTCCGTCGGCTTGAAGTTTAATTTGACCACGCAAATTGTTCAAAACTAGTGTTTGTTGAGTTTCGGCCAAACCAATTTCAACTGGCATACCAGCATGTTTGATTGAGCTCGACGGACTTGCACCAGTTCCACCTTCGGCACCAGAAATAAGAATTAAATCAGCTTTTGCTTTCGCAACACCTGCTGCAATAGTCCCTACACCTGTTTCCGATACCAATTTAACGCTAATCATTGCTGATGGATTGATATTTTTCAAATCGTAAATTAGCTGAGCTAAATCTTCGATAGAATAAATATCGTGATGGGGTGGGGGAGATATTAATGAAATTCCTGGTATAGAGTGACGGGTTTTAGCAATAATTTTGTCAACTTTATGTCCTGGAAGCTGTCCGCCTTCACCTGGTTTAGCACCTTGAGCAATTTTTATCTGAATTTCATCAGCATTTACAAGGTATTCAGCAGTTACACCAAAACGACCTGAAGCAACTTGTTTAATTGCTGAACGGGCACTTAAACCATCGTCGCGTTTTTTATAACGTTCAGGATCTTCGCCACCTTCACCAGTATTACTACGTCCACCAATTATGTTCATGGCAAATGCCATAGCTTCGTGCGCTTCACGACTGATTGAACCGTATGACATTGCACCAGTTACAAAGCGTTTCATAATGCCTTCGATAGGTTCAACTTCGTCGATACTTATTGGATTACGCGTGTATTCCATTAAGTCACGGATAAAAATTGGATCTTCTTTTTCGTCAACGGCTTTTACATATTCTTTGTATTTCTCGTAATCACCTGTTTTAGTGGCAATTTGTAAACGTGCAACAGTTTCAGGATTCCAAGCATGATCTTCTCCATTCCTACGATAAGCATAATGGCCTAGGTTTTCAAGTGTCGATAAATCGTCACCTTCGGCAGGAGTAAATGCTCGGTTGAATGGTGCAAGTACTTCGTTAGCTAAATCTTCAATGTCAATACCTTCGATAGAAGAAGCTATGCCTTTGAAATATTTTGAAAGCAATTTGGAAGAAATACCAATCGACTCGAAAATATGTGCTCCACGGTAACTACGTAATGTAGAATTACCCATTTTCGAAAGTACTTTTAATAATCCTTTGTTTACAGCTTTAATATAATGTTTAGAAGCTGTATCAAAGTCCATACTTATTTCGCCTGACTTAATCTTGTCGTTGATAATAGCAAAAACCATATATGGATTTACTGCATTGGCACCAAAACCAAATAATAATGCAAAATGCATTACTTCGCGTGGTTCAGCCGATTCAACTACAATATCAATTTGCATACGTTTACGTTTTTCGAGCAAGTACAAGTGTACTGCCGAAACCGCAAGTAAAGATGGAATTGGAGCATGCGTAGCATCAACACCACGGTCGCTCAATACTATGTAATTTTTACCATCGTCTACTGCTTTTTCAACCGATAAACAAAGTTCTTCAATGGCTTTTTCCATGCCTTCGCGTCCTGATTTTGGGTCGAAAAGCATTGGGAGTGAAATAGTTGAGAATCCTTTGTATTTCAGATTCATCAAAATGTCGAATTGAGCATTTGTAAGAACTGGACTTTTCAGTTTTACCATTTTACAAATTTCGTTGGCAGCTTCCAATAAGTTTTGGTTGATAGAGCCAATAAATCCAGTAAGTGACATAACCAACTCTTCGCGAATAGGGTCAATTGGAGGATTGGTTACCTGCGCAAATTGCTGACGGAAATAGTTGAAAAGTCGTTGTGGCTTATCCGAAAATACAGATAACACAGTGTCATTACCCATCGACGAAGTTGGTTCGTAACCATCATTTGCCATAGGGATAATTAAACGCTCCATATCTTCTTTTGAATATCCGAATGCATGTAATAAAGTTTGGTAATTTGCCAAATCATTTTTCACACTACGTCCTGATGAAATATCATCGATATTCACACAGTTTTGGTTCAACCATTCGCGATATGGGAATGCTTTGGCTAAACCTTCTTTTAATTCTTTGTCGTAGAATACTTTACCAAGTTCCGTGTCAACCATTAACATTTTACCTGGTTTCAAACGACCGTTTTCTTTAATACGACTAGGTTCAAATTCAATAGTTCCTGTTTCGGAAGCTACTACCATTAAATTGTCGTGTGTAATAAGGTAACGAGCTGGACGCAAACCATTACGGTCAAGCATGCCACCTGCATAACGACCATCACTGAAAAGCAAGGTTGCAGGACCATCCCAAGGCTCCATAAAGGTGCTGTGGTATTCGTAAAATGCACGCAAATTATCCGATATAGGATTGCGTTTGTTGTAGCTTTCTGGTACCAACATAGCCATAGCATGTGGTAAACTTTTGCCCGACATTACAAGGAATTCCAATGCATTATCCAACGATGCACTATCGCTCATTTTGGGTTGGCAAATTGGATATAATTCGTTGAGGTCACCCAATTGATCCGATGTGAGTACACTTTCGCGACTTTCCATCCACTGACGGTTACCACGTATTGTGTTAATCTCGCCATTATGACCTAACATACGAAATGGTTGAGCCAAATCCCAGGTAGGGAATGTGTTTGTGCTGAAACGAGAGTGAACCAATGATATTCCACTTGTGAAATTTGGATTACTTAAGTCAGTAAAATACTCACGTAACTGCATAGGAGTAAGCATACCTTTGTAAACCATTTGTTTGGTTGATAAGCTTACAATATAAAAACCGCGTTCGCGGGCTATTTCGGTACCAATTATGGCTTTTTCAATTTTTTTGCGAAGAACATATAGTTTCAACTCCAATTCTTGTTGCGTATTACAACCAGTAACAAAAATTTGAATTACATTGGGTTCATTCGAAGCAGAAATTTCACCTAGGCAATCTGAATTCACAGGTACTTCGCGTGTTGCTAGTAAGGCTAAACCTTCTTTTGCAACATACTCTTTTATTAAATTAGTACAAAACTCAGCTTTTTTTGCATCCTTTGGTATAAAAACAAGACCTGTTCCATATCTACCTTTGGCTGGAACAGGTATACCCTGAAGTAAAATAAATTCGTGTGGAATTTGTACAAGAATACCTGCGCCATCACCCGTTTTGTTATCGGCACTTTCTGCGCCACGGTGTTCCATGTTTTCGAGTACTTGCAAACCTTTTTCTACAATTTCGTGCGATTTTTCGCCGAAAAGGTTTAATACAAGTCCTACGCCACAAGCATCATGTTCGTTTTGAAATGAATACAGCGAGCGCTGCTCATATTCGTCAATTCTTAATGGTGTTGAAGTCATAAATTGCTCAATTGTTTTTAATTGGCTTCTAACGAAACCTGAAAATCTGAAATTTTTAGTTTTATTGTTGCAAAATAGTGGGAGGACTTAAAATAAGCCTCCCACTAGTTTATAGTTTTCGAAATGATATTACTCAGAATATGAGTTAATTATCGAATGAAAAGCAATTCACGATACTTAGGTAATGTCCACATTTCGTCGTCAACAATTAGTTCTAATTTGTCAACATTGTAACGAATTACATCGAAATAAGGAAGTACTTTATCGTGGTAAGCTACTGCTTTTTCGTATTCATGTTCCAATTTGTTTACCTGACGACGAGTGTCAACCATATCATCAACTGCATTTTTAATTGTAGAAATACGTTCGCTAATTTCAGTAATTAACTGGCTGTTCAATTTGCTTAATGTTTCAGCTTTATCGGCAGGGAATGTAGCTTTAATTTTAAAAACATTATCAAGCAATAAGCTTTGGTAGCGAGTACAAACTGGAATAATATGGTTCAACGTTAAATCGCCAAGAATACGCGCTTCTATCTGAATCCATTTTACATAAGTTTCCCATTTCACTTCGTTACGCGATTCAAGCTCTTTTTCGGATAAAACACCTAGTTTCGTAAATAATTCAATACTTGAAGGGCTTGTATATGCTTTGATAATTTCTGGAACACTTGTTTCGCAATCCAAACCACGTTTTGCTGCTTCTACTTTCCACTCTTCGCTATAACCATTACCATCAAAACGAATTGCTTTCGAAGCTTTGATATACGATTTGATTACATCGAAAATAGCTTTTTCTTTGGTTAAACCTGCTGCCATTTTAGCATCAACTTCTGCTTTGAACTCAATTAATTGAGCTGCTACAGCTGTGTTTAATACTGTCATTGCCGACGAACAGTTAGCCGACGAGCCTACAGCACGGAACTCAAAACGATTTCCGGTAAATGCAAATGCTGAAGTACGGTTACGATCTGTATTGTCAAGGAACACTTCAGGAATATGAGGAATGTTCAAATTCAATATCTTTTTATCATCAATGATAATGGCTTCTTCGCTTGTGCTGTTTTCAATTTTATCCAATACGGCTGTTAATTGAGCACCCATAAATGCCGAAATAATTGCAGGAGGAGCTTCGTTTGCACCCAAACGGTGAGCGTTTTGAGCAGTCATAATCGATGCTTTCAACAAGGCATTGTGTTTATGTACAGCCATCAATGTAGTAGTGATGAATGTGATAAATTGCAAGTTTTCTTCAGCTGTTTTTCCTGGAGCATATAATACAACTCCAGTATCGGTACCTAACGACCAGTTATTATGTTTACCAGAGCCATTAACGCCTGCAAAAGGTTTTTCGTGCAACAATACACGGAAACCATGACGACGAGCCACTTTTTTCATGATCGACATCATTTGTAAGTTTTGGTCAACTGCTAAGTTACATTCGCCATAAATAGGAGCCAACTCAAATTGGTTAGGTGCAACCTCGTTGTGACGAGTTTTTGCAGGAATACCATATTTATACGCTTCAAATTCAATATCTTTCATGTAAGCAGCCACACGACTAGGAACTGCACCAAAATAGTGGTCTTCCAATTGTTGATTTTTAGCTGATTCATGACCAAGTAAAGTGCGACCAGTTAATGTTAAGTCAGGACGAGTGGCATATAAACCTTCGTCAACTAAGAAATATTCTTGTTCCCAACCCAGGTAAGCACGTACTTTTTTTACATTAGGATCAAATAACTGACAAACTGCAACTGCAGCATCATTTACTGCAGCCAACGCTTTTTTAAGCGGTGCTTTCAAGTCGAGTGATTCGCCTGTATATGCAAAGAAAATTGTAGGAATAACCAATGTATCATCAACAACAAATGCTGGAGATGATGGATCCCATACAGTATATCCACGTGCTTCGAAAGTGCTACGGATACCACCGTTAGGGAATGAAGACGCATCTGGTTCTTGTTGAGCAAGTAGTTTTCCTGAGAAATCTTCCATGATTGTTTCTCCTGGAGCACCAACATAATCAATAAACGAGTCATGTTTTTCTGCTGTACCATCAGTTAATGGCTGAAACCAGTGTGTGTAGTGGGTTGCACCTAATTCAGTAGCCCATAACTTCATGCCTGAAGCAATTTGGTTAGCTAAAGCAATATCAAGTGTTGCTCCTTTTTCAATAACATTTTTCAATGCTTTTAATGTGTCTTTAGACAAAAATTTTGCCATAGCAGCACTGTTGAATACATACTTTCCATAATAATCCGAAGTGAATTTTTCAGGAGCGGAAACACACAAAGCCTTTTTCTTAAAAGCTTCTTCTACTGCCTTAAATCTTAATGTTGACATAATTGTTTGAATTTATTTAGTTATTATTTAATATTTCGTTTATTTGAATGCTATTACTTACGTTGTGTTTGAAATTCTCTGCAAAATTAATAAAAATGTAAGTTTTAGGCAATTAAATCTCGTGATATTATCGTTAATATTGATTGTTTGTTATATATTGAAATTATTTATGTTCTTTATGTGTTTAAATGAAAGCAAAATATGTAAATATGTTTTATATTGAAAGTTCACGGGTCTATTTTTGTCTTGTATTAAATGCTAAAAGAATCATGTTGTAATAATCAATAATGCTGAAATATATATTAATATGCAACAAAACAAAAGTTATATTGCATTTTATATTTCATAATGCTACTTTAATTCTAATAAATAGAGCATATTGATATATTTTTTTTAGCGGACAGACTATTTCGTCGCGAAGTAGTCTGTCCTAAACAATAAAACTAAAAAACACACGATTGAATAATTGTATCTCACCGTGTATAAGATTTGCGTTGATTTTAATTTCTTGTTCAACACACAATATCAATATCTTTATTGAATAATTTCAATGCAAAGGTAAGAATAAAAGTTTTATTATAAGCCAATATGATATCAAAATTCTAATAAAATAACAAAATATCTGCCATTTTGTTTTTAAAATAAATTAATTTGTGGATATTGGGCAATTTTATGATTGATTTTTTTTAATTCTAAATTAAAGTTATTGCTAAGTTTCTGATATAATCCAATATGAAATCAAAACACATTCATTACCTTTGTCAGAACATGAAGTGCTAATACACTAGAAATAAAATATCTTATGACTTTATCAGGTTTAGGGCAGTTGTTTTTTAAAGATACCACATTTGCTAATTTAATGAAACATAGAATTTACAATATTCTATTATATGCAAGCAAGTATGATGTTTTTGTGTTAGAAGAAGATGGACGAATAGATGAACAGCTTTTTAATGAATATACGTCTTTAAATTTACGTTTTCCTCCTCGTTTTACATTGGTTTCGTCCGAAATTGAAGCGAACAAACTCCTCAAAGAGCGTTCGTTTGAATTAATTATTTCAATGCCAAGTGGCGATAGCATAAATCCATTCAACTGGGCTAAAGGAGTAAAAAATGAACTGCCTAATGTTCCTATTGTTGTGTTAACTCCATTTTCGAAGTCAGTTTCGAAACGCATTGCCAACGAAGACCTTACTGCAATTAATTATGTGTTCAGTTGGTTGGGGAATTCCGATTTATTGCTTGCAATTATTAAACTGATTGAAGATGAAATGAATGTGCAAGAGGATGTTGAATCGATAAACGTGCAAACAATTTTGTTTGTAGAAGATTCTATTCATTTCTATTCGTCAATTTTGCCTCATTTGTATAAATATGTTTTTCGTCAATCGCAATCGTTTATGACCGAGGCTCTGAATGAGCATGAACAGATGTTGCGAATGCGTGGGCGCCCCAAAATTTTATTTGCACGAAATTACGAAGAAGCATTGAAACTCTACAATATATATAAAGATAACATGTTGGGTGTTATTACTGATGTTTCATTTTCTCAGGCTGGTTTGCGTAATAAAGTAGCAGGAATAAATTTATGTAGGCAAATTAGAAAAATTGACCGTAAAATTCCATTAATTTTACAATCGACCGACCTCGAAAATAGCGTATATGCCACTGAACTTGGAGCATCGTTCTTAAGCAAAACATCAAAGACATTTTTGTTGGAGTTAAGGGAAATAATTACAAATAATTTTGGATTTGGCGATTTTGTATTTATTAATCCTTTATCTGGAGATATTGAAGCTCGTGTTTGCAATTTGAAAGATTTACAAAACACCATATTACAACTTTCCGACGAAACGCTATTTTACAACGTTTCACGAAATAATATCTCGCGCTGGCTTTACTCGCGGGCAATGTTTCCATTGGCCGAGTTTGTAAAAAAAACAAATCCATCGAATAATAATCCTGAGGAATTGTTAAGATTGCGTCATGCCATTTATGAGGCTATTTTACATTATCGGAAAGTTAAAAATCGTGGTGTAGTTGCAGTTTTCAGACCCGAAAGATTTGATCAATTTTCGAATTTTGCTCGTATTGGCGATGGCTCGTTAGGGGGCAAGGGGCGTGGATTGGCA
Source organism: uncultured Paludibacter sp. (assembly GCA_964466415.1). Taxonomy (GTDB): domain Bacteria; phylum Bacteroidota; class Bacteroidia; order Bacteroidales; family Paludibacteraceae; genus Paludibacter. The sequence goes on along the minus strand of CAYXQZ010000010.1, from coordinate 31,221 downwards.
TTTATCGATGCTATGATTAAGCGCAATGAACAATTTGAGAATTTCGAAAATGCACAAATTACAATTCCTAAAACGGTAGTGATATGTACAGATGTTTTCACTGAATTTATGGAGAATAACAAATTGTACGATTTGGCTTTATCCGATTTGGAAGACGATGAAATTTTGAATCACTTTTTAAAAGCCCGATTACCAAAACACTTAATTGCTGATTTGTATGCATTTTTAGGTGCTATAAATTCGCCCTTGGCTGTTCGCTCGTCGAGTTTACTCGAAGATTCACACTATCAGCCATTTGCAGGAATATATTCCACTTATATGGTTCCGTACAATGGCGAAAGTAAAACTCAAATGCTTGAAATGGTTGCCGAAGCTGTGAAAGCAGTATATGCATCAGTCTATTATCGCGATAGTAAGGCGTACATGACGGCCACTAAAAATGTGATTGACGAAGAAAAAATGGCTATCGTGCTACAAGAAACTTGTGGAAGTAAATACGGAAATCGTTTTTATCCATCGTTTTCGGGGGTTGCCCGTTCGTTAAATTATTACCCAATAGGCTCCGAGAAACCCGAAGATGGAATTGCGAACATTGCTATGGGGCTTGGAAAACACATTGTGGATGGTGGAACCACCTTACGTTTTTCGCCGGCCTATCCGCACAATGTGCTGCAAACTAGTACGCTTGATTTTGCTTTACGCGAAACACAAACCTTTTTTAATGCGCTGGATTTAAGTCAAATGCAGTTTATTCCGCAAGTTGACGATGGCTTTAATCTGATGAAAATTAGTGTGCGCGATGCCGAAAATGATGGTACATTAAAGTATATTGCCTCCACGTTCAATGTCGAAGATCAAACTATTTATGATGGTATTTATCCGAACGGTCGCAAAGTCATCACTTTTGCAAATATTCTAGAGCATGACGTTTTTCCGTTGGCAAATATTTTAAAAGAGATATTAGCTGTGTCGCAAATGGAAATGGGGAGACCCGTAGAAATTGAATTTGCCGTTAATTTGGATTATTCACCATTGAAGCAACACGTATTTTATTTGTTGCAGATAAGGCCAATTATCGACAATAAGGAATTTATTAAAGAAGATATTGGAGCAATTCCAAGTGAAAATGCCATAATTACATGTTCCAGCTCGTTGGGTCACGGCATTACAAGTGATATTTTCGACATTGTTTACGTTAATCCCGAAATGTTTAGCGCTTCGAATAATCGCTTGATAATGTATGACATCGAAAAAATAAACAAGATATTATGCGCTGAGAACAAGCATTATATTTTAGTAGGTCCTGGTAGATGGGGCTCAAGCGACGAATGGTTAGGCATTCCCGTGAAATGGCCGCATATAAGCAATGCTCGCCTGATTGTCGAAACGAGTTTTGCCAACTACAGAATTGATCCAAGTCAGGGAACTCATTTTTTTCAAAATCTAACATCATTTGGTGTATCGTATTTTACTATAAATCCTCATATTAATGATGGAACTTTCGATGTGGATTTTTTGAATAAACAAAAAGCATTTTTCGAGACAAAATTTGTTCGTCATGTGAGATTTAATAATCCGATGATCATAAAAATTGATGGAAGAAAAAATGCAGGAGTAGTGTTAAAACCGTAATTTATCTATAAATATACATATATTATTCATAAATCTATTTTTTTACTTTTTTATTCTGATGCAAAATTCTTTCATTTTGTAAGTATTACGTTCAAATTACTTTTATTTCTGTATTTTATTTTTGTTATAAGTTACATTAAATATGTTTATAGCATAATTGTATTTTTATAAATATTCTGTCATTTTGAAGAAAAATACTGGATATTTGCTTTCAAAAGAAAAGAACATTTTTAGTTTTAAATTATATCATTATGGTAGCAAAAGTATTACATATTTGTTATTATTGATATATTTAATATTTATTTTGTTTGTAATAGTGCGTTTTTGATATTATTTTGTAACTTTGGGCTCGTTATAAAACAATAAAACTAAAAGGCATATTATTATGAAAGTAGAACAAGTTCTCGACAATTTAAAGAGACGATTTCCAAATGAACCTGAGTATCTTCAGGCAGTAGAAGAAGTGTTGCATTCTATCGAAGAGGAGTACAATGCACACCCCGAATTCGAAAAACAAAATTTAATTGAACGTCTTTGCATTCCCGAACGTATTTTCTCATTTAGAATTACATGGGTGGATGACAAAGGTAATGTTCAGACAAACATGGCTTATCGCATTCAGCACAACAATGCCATCGGACCTTATAAAGGTGGAATGCGCTTCCATGCTTCAGTTTGTCCTTCAATTCTTAAATTTCTTGCATTCGAACAAACATTTAAAAATGCACTTACAACACTTCCAATGGGAGGCGCCAAAGGTGGTTCGGATTTTAATCCTAAGGGAAAATCAAATGCTGAAGTTATGCGCTTTTGTCAAGCATTTATGCTAGAGTTGTGGCATCATATTGGCCCTAATACCGATGTACCTGCAGGCGATATTGGTGTTGGTGGACGCGAAGTGGCGTATATGTATGGTATGTACAGAAAATTAGCCCGCGAAAACACGGGTACTTTTACTGGTAAAGGTTTAGAATTTGGTGGATCGCTTATTCGTCCCGAAGCTACTGGATACGGAAATCTGTATTTCTTAATGAACATGCTTAAACGCAAAGGTATTACCGACTTAAAAGGACAAGTAGTATCCATTTCAGGTTCAGGTAATGTGGCGACTTATACAGCCGAAAAAGTATTGGAATTGGGTGGTAAGGTAATTACACTTTCGGATAGCAATGGTTATATTTACGACGAAAATGGTATTGATAGCGAAAAATTAGCTTACATTTTCGAATTGAAAAATGTATATCGCGGACGTATCAAAGAGTATGCTGATAAATACAATTGTAAATATGTAGAAGGTGGACGTCCATGGGCCGAAAAATGTACAATTGCACTTCCATCGGCTACTCAAAATGAGTTGAATGGTGATGATGCTGCAATGCTTGTTGCAAATGGCTGTATTGCTGTGTCGGAAGGTGCTAACATGCCTTCAACTCCCGAAGCTGTTGAGGTTTTCTTGAAAAATAAAATTATGTACGGCCCAGGAAAAGCTGCAAATGCTGGTGGGGTATCTGTTTCGGGATTAGAAATGACTCAAAACTCCATGCGTATTAGTTGGTCGAAAGATGAAGTGGATGAAAAACTGAAAAGCATTATGGCAAGTATCCACGAGTCGTGTGTGAAATATGGAACCGAAGCTGATGGTTTTGTAAACTACGTAAAAGGCGCTAACGTAGCCGGATTTATGAAAGTTGCAAAAGCTATGATGGCACAGGGTGTGCTGTAAATCTTTTTGATTAGAATAAGAAAATGCTCGTAGATTTTTCTATGAGCATTTTCTTTTGGATACAATATGTGTTTGTGACGTTAGTCAAAATTAGTATAGGCCGTTTCACCATGATGCGTTTCGTCGAGTCCTATAGCTTCGTGCTTATCATTGGCCCTTACTCCCACAAACTTATTCGATAACTTAAACAAAAGATAGGTTCCCACACCAGAGAAAACGATTGCCACTCCAGCTGCTATCAATTGAATCTTCAACTGCTCGAAATTACCATATAACGCACCGCTGTATTGACTTTGTATAAGTGGGGAAGCAAAAACACCTGTCAGTACAACACCTAAAATACCGCCAATTCCGTGAACGCCGAATGCATCCAACGAATCGTCGTACCCTAATCGCGGCTTCATATAAGCTACCATAATAAAACAAATAACTGATGCAGCAAAGCCAATTATCATAGCACTTTGCACAGTTACAAAGCCTGCTGCTCCGGTTATAGTTGCCAAACCGGCAATTGCACCAGTACAAATACCTACTACCGTTGGTCTGCGATCCAAATACCATTCAAGCGCAGCCCAAGTCATAGCTGCTACTGCAGCCGAAATATGTGTTACAATTAGTGCATTTCCGGCCAGGCCATCGGCTGCTAAGCCACTTCCGCCATTAAATCCAAACCAACCTACCCAAAGCATTCCAGTTCCTATTGCTACTTGTGGAATATTGTGTGGAGGTAACGCATGTCCTTTATAATCACGACGTTTACCAAGCATTAACGCTGTGACAATGGCAGCTACACCAGCACTAATATGTACAACAATTCCACCCGCAAAATCAAGTGTTCCCTTTTTGTATAGCCAGCCATCGGCCGACCAAACCCAGTGAGCAATGGGATTGTATATAAGTACAGCCCATAATACTGAAAACAATAAAAATCCTTTGAAATTGATACGTTCAGCAAATGCACCGATAATAAGAGCTGGTGTAATTACGGCAAACATACCTTGAAAAAGTATAAAAACTACATGTGGAATTGTGCCCGTTTTTGTTCCGTCGGCCAATGTTTGGAAGTGTGAAATGAAATAGGGACTGGTTTCGCCGATTGAAATATTGTTTAAAAATGCCCAGTCGAATCCACCGATATAGGGTTTTAACCACTCTATTGAATTTGTTCCAAAAGCATTGCTATAGCCAAAAATAACCCATTCAACACTTATAACGGCAACCAAAGCAAAAATTTGCATAAATACGCTTAATACATTTTTGCGACGAACTAAGCCTCCGTAAAAGAGTGCTAAGCCTGGTATCGACATAAATAAAACAAGTGCGGTTGAAACAAGTATCCAAGCAGTATCGCCCGAATCGAATAATGAAGTTGCTGAGTTGTTGTTTTGCGCAACAAGAGAGGTGCTGAACAGCGCTAAAGCTGTTAGCATTAATAATTTAAATTTCATTTTTTTTATCGTGTGTGTTAATTGTCGAAAGACAAAGGACAAAAGTCTAAAGTCGGAATTCAAAGGTCATT
>CAYXQZ010000010.1:5004-26247 GCA_964466415.1 uncultured Paludibacter sp. | reverse complement strand
AAACCCATTGAACTATTCTTTATTATAAAGCGCTTCTGGACCTGACTCTCCATTGCGTATTCTATAAGTATCTTCAATGTCATAAACAAAAATTTTTCCATCGCCTTGCTCACCTGTGTGGGCCGATTTCAAAATTGCATTGACTGTTTTTTCTACATTAACATCTCGCAATACGATTGAAATCATACGGCGTTGTATGTAACCTGAGCGAAAAACTTGCCCGCGAACAACTTGTTCCTCGGTCGATTTACCGAGACCAGTAATGTCCCAATACGAAAACCAATCGATATCAACATCGAAAAGTGCTTCCTTTACGTCTTCGAATTTTGATTTACGAATCACTGCTTCAATTTTCTTCATTTTGTAAGAAATTAAAATAAATATGTGTTTTATTGTTTCGAAATTATCATTTTGACTTACTGTAGTTCGATATTACGATTACTATAGCTGTCAAAAAGATATTGTTTTTAGTTTCGGGTGCAAAAGTACAGTATTATTTTAAATATTCAAACATTATGAGTCTAATATTTGTAATATTGTTGAAAAATGATAGCAATAGTGTTTAATTTCGAAACAAATAATCATTTTGCTGCAAAAATAAAGCAGACCAATTCTCACGAATTAGTCTGCTTTGAAACAATAAAACTAAAAAACACACGATAAATAATCTACATTGACAGTGTCAGATCACTGTAGATTTTATGCTACAAGAACTTAATTAGTCAAAATTTGTATAAGCTGTTTCACCGTGTTGTGTTTCGTCGAGGCCAATGGCTTCATCTTTATCAGTTACACGTACTCCAACTAATTTGTCGGTAATTTTAAATAATATATAGGTACCAACTCCAGAGAAAACAACAGTTGCAAGGGTAGCAATTGCCTGAGTTCCCAACTGAGCCATATTGCCATAAGCAGCACCGCTGTAAGCCGATTGGATAGCTGGAGTAGCAAGAATACCTGTTAAAATAGCGCCAATAATACCACCAATTCCGTGTACACCAAATGCATCTAATGAGTCGTCGTATCCAAGTTTTGGTTTAATATAAGCAACCATAAAGAAACATATAACTGCAACTGCAAGTCCAATGATTAACGCTCCTCCAACACCTACAAAACCTGCGGCAGGAGTAATAGCAACCAAACCACCAACTGCACCTGTACTAATACCTACTACGGTAGCACGCTTGTCAATAATCCATTCCAAAGCAGCCCAAACCAAAGCAGCAGTAGCAGCAGCAATATGTGTAACCATCAATGCATTAGCAGCTAGTCCGTCGGCAGCTAAACCACTACCTGCATTAAAACCAAACCAACCTACCCAAAGCATGGCAGCACCCATAACTACATAAGTAATATTGTGAGGAGGAATTGCATGATTTTTATAATCGCGACGTTTGCCAAGCATGATTGCTGTAACAATAGCAGCTATACCAGCATTGATATGCACTACAGTACCTCCAGCAAAGTCAAGTGCTCCCATTTTAAACAACCAACCATCACCCGACCATACCCAGTGTGCAACTGGATTGTAGATAAATATTGACCAAAGAACTGAGAAAAGCAAGAATCCTTTAAATTTGATACGCTCAGCAAATGCACCAATGATAAGGGCTGGTGTAATTACTGCAAACATACATTGAAACATTATAAACAAAATGTGAGGAATTGTTCCAATTGTTCCACCATCAGCAGTTGGCTGTGAGTGCGAAATATAATAAGGACTTAAATCACTAATGCCAATACCATTTAAAAATGCCCAGTCAAATCCACCAAAATATGGTTTTAACCACTCTATTGAACTCGATCCAAATGCATTGCTATATCCAAAAACTACCCACTCGATACTGATAACAGCCACCAAAATGAATACTTGCATAAACACGCTTAGTACATTTTTACGACGAACCAATCCACCATAAAAAAGTGATAATCCAGGTATTGACATAAACAATACCAACGCAACGGCTACAATCATCCAAGCTGTATCACCAGCATCAATTGTTGGAACAATCGGAGCTACATCTTGAGCCATAAGTGTACTCCCTAAACCTGCGACAAGTGCGCAAAGTAATAATATATATTTTTTCATTTTCTTTTTTTTTATTCGTATTTTACCTTATAAACCTTATGAACTTTATAACCTTTATTACTAATTACTCTTTGTTATAAAGTGCATCAGGACCCGATTCGCCGTTACGTATGCGATAAGTTTCAGTAATGTCATAAACAAATACTTTACCATCACCAAGTTCGCCTGTTTTTGCCGAGGAAATAATGGCACTTACAGTTTTTTCCAAATTAATATCACGTACCACAATTGATATCATGCGGCGTTGGATATATCCTGATTTAAATACTTGACCACGAACCACTTGTTCTTCAGTCGATTTTCCTAGACCGGTAATGTCCCAATACGAGAACCAATCAATGTCTGCATCCATCAAAGCTTGTTTTACGTCTTCAAACTTTGATTTACGGATAATTGCTTCAATTTTTTTCATTTTATTTTTTTTTAAATTGTAAAAATAAATATCTTATAATTGAATATTGAGCTGGAGATTTATAATCTCCACAAACTCAACATTCAATCTGTAAATTTTATATTATAATGTAATACCTGCTACAAGGAAGAATTGTTCTGTTTTTGGATTAAGTATGGCTGTTGCTTTTAATGGCAATGAAAAACTGTCAGTAATTTTAATCGTTTTTGTAGTGCTGATACCAACATTACATACTGCAAATTTTGCATCTGGTGTGTGCCATCCGTCGCCAGCTCCTGCAAAAATGCTGAATTTTTCGAATGCATAACCTACTTCAAAATATTTGTCGCCACCTGCTGTTGCTGCTCCACCTGCTTGGTTCAAAATGTAATTGGCTCCAAGTGATAAACCGCCAGTTGTGTAACCTAAGTTTACTTCTAAACCATGACCACCACTTACTTTGCTAAAATCAAAATAACTTGTTCCTGGATAATAATAATCCGTAACACCTACTGTTAAGCCAAATCCAAATGCATACTTTGCATACAAGTCAGCTTCAAGGAATCCATCAAATCCGGCTGATCCCCATGCTCCAACCGAGAATCCTCCCGTTGTAAAGTCAAGTGTTGGTTGAATCGATACATCCGAAAATTTTGTACCACGCCATACATACGAACTTACTAAGTCGGCCGATGCTTTGAACTCTTGTGCGTTGACACTACTTGTTGCTACTAAAGCAACCATTGCTACTGCGAAAATTTTTACTGCTTTCATAATTTTTGAAATTTTAATTGTGAATTAATTTAAAATAATAATTTTTCGTTTGTTTTGTTTTATATATTATCAAAAAGATATCTAATCATTGTATATGCTATCATTATGATTTAAATACTTTGCAAAGATAAACGTTTTGATATATATGAGCCAAATAATTGTGCATTTTAATAGTAATTTATTTCTTGATATGTCAATATGATTTATAAATGTGTATATTGATTGCAAAATGAAACTCATTTAGCAAATAATATGTAAATATGTAATTGATTCGTTTTTAAATACTACCTAAATGTAATCGCAATTTTTAGTTTTAAGATGTAAAAAGCCCTCCTAAATTTAATTTTACTCAAATTTAGGAGGGCTTTTTCGGAGCTAAAAGCTTTTTTCTGTTTTAAATGCCTGCTATTTCTTTTATCTGAAGTATGATTTTGTTAGCAAATCCTGCCGCTTCGTCCATACTGGCCGCTTCGGAATAAATACGGATAATAGGTTCGGTATTCGATTTACGCAAATGTACCCAACCAGTTGGGAAATCTATTTTTACACCATCTATATCATTTACATCATATTGTTGGTGTTTTTCCTTTATCACTTTCAAAATATTATCTACATTAATAGCTGGTGTTAGCTCTATTTTGTTTTTCGAAATATAGTATTCAGGATAGGTTTTACGTAATTCCGATACCTTGAGTTTCGATTTGGCCATGAGGGTCAAAAACAAAGCTATACCTACCAATGCATCGCGTCCATAATGACTGGCAGGATAAATAATGCCGCCATTGCCTTCGCCGCCTATAATAGCATTGGTGGCTTTCATAGCTGTAACTACATTGACTTCGCCCACAGCTGCTGCGGTATATTCGCAATTGTGTTTACGCGTTACGTCACGCAAGGCACGTGTGGAGCTTAAGTTCGAAACCGTATTTCCGGGCGTGTGTTGCAGTACATAGTCGGCAATCGATACCAACGTATATTCCTCGCCAAACATCGAACCGTCTTCGCTCACTATTGCCAAACGGTCTACATCGGGGTCAACCACAAAACCTACATCGGCTTTGCCTTGTTTCATTACGTCGGCTATAGCAGTGAGATGCTCAGGTAGTGGCTCTGGATTGTGTGGGAATTGTCCGTTTGGTTCGCAGTAAAGTTTTTCAACGCGCTGTATACCCATTGCCTCAAGTAGTTCAGGTAACACTATACCACCAACCGAGTTTACACAATCAATGGCTACCGAAAAATTGGCCGCCTTTATGGCTTCTACATCTACTAAATCAAGTGCTAATACACTTTCAATGTGTTTTTGGTTGTAACTATCGTCAACTGTAAGTTTACCAAGCTCATCCACATCGGCAAATACAAAGGATTCTTCGGCTGCTATTTGCAATACATTTTCGCCAGCTTTAGCATCCAAAAACTCACCACGCTCATTGAGCAATTTCAATGCATTCCATTGTTTGGGGTTGTGACTGGCAGTTAGGATAATACCACCGGCTGCTTTTTCCATTGTCACAGCCAATTCGGTAGTGGGAGTGGTGGCAAGTCCAATATTGACTACATCGAAGCCCATACCAAGTAAAGTACCTATTACCAACTGATTCACCATTTCGCCCGATATGCGCGCATCACGACCAACAACAATCTTTTTCGAGTCGGTAGTTTTGTTTGCTTTAATATTGGTGGCATAAGCAGCCGTAAAACGGGCAATGTCCACAGGGTTTAGTCCATCGCCAACTGGTCCGCCTATCGTACCACGAATGCCGGAAATTGATTTGATTAATGTCATATTGTTTTTGTCTTATGTCTGAGGTTTGAAGTCTAATGTCTGTAGTCTCAAGACTTTCGTCCTTTGACTTCAGTCTTTCGTCAAATTTACTTTCTTATTTTGATGCTAATATCGTAACCATAAGGTATTACTGATAATTCATCATTGTCGAAGCCTAATTTGGAAGGTAAAATCACTTTGGCTTCTGAATTATTATATTTCATATACGATACTGCTTCGTGCCAGCCTTTACAACTTTGCGTTTGTGTTTGATCGTAATAGTTAAATGTTACAGGAAAAGCATTATCAACAGTGTTTTGATACGACATGGTGTCGGCTTTTGTGTTCAACGTATATTGTAGGTATCTAAATACAATTAAATCGTTTATTTCCAATGAGTCAGGCGAAAGATAATCGCCTTTTTCAGTTATTCGTATATAAAGCCCTGACGATTTTGTTTTATAATATACATTGTCAGGCCATGGATTAGTTGTAGGCAACTGCTCAACTACAATAATATTATTTCGTTTAATAAAATCAGCAATCAGTGTTTTTTCGGCTTTCAATTGGTCGCCATAAGTAATATCGTTGTTGCACGACGAAAGTACAATAGCCGTTGTAAATACAAATAAAATAGTTTTGATGAATAGCTTCATGATATATGAAATGGTTTATCTTTAAATGTAAAAAGAATGAATTTTAAAAAATAGTGTTTTCAACTTGCAAATATCCGATTATTCTTTCAAATCAAAAAGTTAAGAATGATAAATAACTGAATTAAGGCTATAATAATGAATAATTAGCGTGTTATTTAAGTATTTGCAATTTTAGCACTACCGATGTATAAGGTGGTACATTTTCATAGCCTTTCATGCCATATCCCAAATACCAAGGCAATATCAATATTGCCGAATCGGAGTTATTCATTAATAATATGGCTTCTTCAATGCCGTTAATAACCTGTTTTTTTCCAATTATTATTGATTCTGTTTTTTGGTCTAATAAGCTGTCAGTGAGTGAATAAATATGATATTTTATTTTGCAATTATCCCCATTTTTCAGTTTAGTAGCTTTCGCTGTTCTTTCAGTATAAATCCACAACCCTGAACTCGTTTTTTGGAATTTCTCAGTTCTTGTTGATACATAACTAGCAATAATGCTATCTTCACCTGTTATCAATCGTTGATTTGAAGTTTGTATTGCCATACCAACGCTATCGGATTCAATTGCCTTATTGGCAGGCAATTGCGGTGCCTGACGGACACACGCAATTGCTGCAAAAAGAATAAAATATATAAAACTAATTTTCTTCAAACCCTTCAAACGTCAAACCTTTCAAACTATCTAATATTCGCAATACTAATAATATCCGAAAACACACCCGCTGCTGTAACGCTTGCACCGGCACCATAACCTTTAATCATCATGGGAAACTCGTTGTAACGTTCTGTAGTGATAAGAATTATATTATTGCTGCCTTGCAAATCGTAAAATGGATGTAAACTGTCAACTTCTTGCAAACCAACATTACATTTGCCCATTTCCATGGTAGCCACAAAACGCCAGCGTTTGCCTACTTCGGCCAATTTAGCACGTTTTTCTTCAAATTCGGCATCCAGTTCCGATATATTGTTCCAAAAATCGTCCAGTGTGCCTGCAAAGTATTTATCAGGAATAAATAGGTTTTTTACCACATCTTCTTGTTCTACTTTATAACCTGCTTCGCGAGCCAAAATTACCAGTTTGCGAATTACATCCTTGCCACTGAGGTCGATACGTGGATCGGGTTCAGCAAAACGGGCTTCTTTGGCCATCAATATAGCTTTGCTCAATGGAATTTCGGAGCTTATAGTGTTGAAAATAAAGTTCAATGTGCCCGATAGTACTGCTTGTAGTTTCTGAATTTCGTCGCCACTATTCATCAAACTATTCATGGTGTTGATAATGGGTAAACCTGCACCTACATTGGTTTCAAATAGGTATTTTACTCCTCGGCGTCGCGCAGTTTCTTTGAGCAATACATATTTTTCGTATTCGGACGAAGCCGCAATTTTATTGGCTGCAACTACCGAAATATTGTTATTAATCAGTGTTTCGTAAAGCGCAGCTATTTCAGGACTTGCAGTACAATCCACAAATACCGAGTTGAAAATATTCATGCTTAAAATTTCGCTGCAAATATTTTCGGGCGATACGGGCAATCCTTCTTTTTCTAATAACTCATTGTAATTGGTTAAATCAATTCCTGTACGGTTAAATAGCATTTTATCAACTGTGGCAATTCCCACAACCTTAATTTTCAGACTGTTTTGAGTCATCAGTTTGGGTTGTTGTTGTTTTATTTGCTCCAATAAGCTACCTCCAACTGTTCCTGTACCCACTAAAAAGATATTCAATACCTGATAATCGGATAGGAAAAACGAATCGTGAATTACATTCAGTGCTTTGCGTAGCGATTTACGGTCGGTTACAAACGAAATATTGGTTTCGGAAGCTCCTTGTGCACATGCCACCACATTAATACCGTTGCGACCAAGTGTGCCAAATAGTTTTCCGGCAATGCCCGGAGTGCGTTTCATATTATCGCCCACAATAGCTACTGTGGCCAAATCGTTTTCGGCCAAAATAGTGTCAATCTCACCTTGCGCTATTTCAACTTCGAACTCCTCTTGTAAAACCCGAACGGCTAATTCGCTATCGGCATTACGCATACCTATCGATGTGGTATTTTCGGACGATGCTTGCGAAACAAAGAAAACACTTATGCCGTTTTTAGCTAAAACTTTGAAAATGCGATGATTTACACCAATTACACCCACCATACCCAAACCTTGAATGGTTACGAGCGAAGTATCGTTGATTGACGAAATACCTTTAATGGCTTTGGCAGCACCTCCTGCTTTTTCTTGCGAAATATAAGTACCCTTTGCTGTAGGATTAAATGTGTTTTTAATAACTACAGGAATATTTTTATGAAATACGGGGAAAATAGTTGGTGGATAAATTACTTTTGCACCAAAATTGCAAAGCTCCATGGCTTCGCTAAAACTAAGTTTCTCAATTACATACGAGTTAGAAATTACGCGAGGGTCGGCAGTCATAAAGCCATCTACATCGGTCCAAATTTCTAAAAGTGAAGCATTAAGAGCCGCTGCAAGTATAGCAGCTGTATAATCGGAACCACCTCGTCCGAGGTTGGTAATAAAATTTGTTTTACTATCGGTCGAAATAAAACCACCACACACTACAATATCCTTTGTTTCGGTAAAAGCAGATCTGATTAACGCATTTGTGTTTTCGAAATCTACAATGTGCTTATCAAATTGATTAATGGTTTTGATAAATGTTTTCGAATCGTAATGAACCGCATTGATTATAGCTCCAGCAATTATAATCGACGAAATGGACTCGCCATAATTCACTAAAGTATCAATAATCTTGGTCGAAGTGTCTTTTATAAGAAATATACCACGAAGTATGTTTGAAAGGTCGTTGAATAGCGTGTTTACATTGGATTGCACCATTGGTTTTAAACTGTCGGGAACCAATGCTTCAATCACCTCATTGTGACGAATAAGCATTAATTGGTATTCGGCTATGTACGACTCGTCGCCACTAGCTGCTAGACCCGATAGTTTGTAGAGTTGATCCGTAACACCCGAAAATGCTGAAACAACAACAATAACCGGTTCACTTTGCTCTTCTACAATTTTTTTGACACTCATGATGCCATTGACAGAACCTACGGATGTTCCACCAAACTTTAATACTTTCATTTTGATTTGTTTTATTTTTTGATTGTTAGTTGTAAAGTAAAAAAGAATTTTGAGTTGTTTTTTGTAAACTTACAAACGTTATGTACAACAAAAAATCACGATTTTTTTACTTCGGTTTTTCAGACTGCAATATTAGCACTTTTTTAGCAATAATATCGATTAAAAAAGGGGTTTTTTAAATAAAGAGTTGCATCTTTACGAAAATTAAACTACTTTTGCAGCGCTTTTGAAAGAATATACTCTTTTGGAATAGCAAAAATAATTTGTTGGTTCTGTAGCTCAGCTGGATAGAGCAACGCCCTTCTAAGGCGTGGGTCATGGGTTCGAATCCCGTCAGAATCACATATTTTAATAAACTCAACAAACTGCCATGCAGATGTTGAGTTTTTTTCATCATGAATCTATTGTCTTGGTTCTTGACTCTTGACTCTTGTTTCTTCTTAAAAATGCAAAAAGCTTTTCCAAAATGGAAAAGCTTTTCTAGTTCAATGAGAAATCAAAATTATTTTTTTGATTCTTCTACAGAAACTTTTCTGAATTCTTTAAGTAATTTTTCAAGTTCTAATGAACTCTTGCGTGCACGTGTACCTGCAGCTTTATTACCTTTTTCAACTTGCAAACTTGCATCTGTAGCAAAAGCTTCAAATCCAGCTTTAATTTTGTTTACTAATACTTCCATTGTTAAATAAATTTTTTGTGTTTTTAATAGGCTGTTTAAAACAGTCGGGATAATTCGGTACAAATATAATCAAATGATAAGAACTACAAAAAAAAATAATACAAAACTTTAAAAATAATGCAATATTTCTGCTGTTTTTTGAAAAATGGCATTAAAAATGGATTAAAAACCACCTAGTGGCTGTATTTTTTTTTAAAGTGAGTTCTGTTTTTTAGAATAAATATTAAATTTAATAATTTGCAACTACCCTTCGTATTCCTTCTTCGATACTTACCGATGGCTTCCAACCTAATCCATTTAATTTTGAAACATCTAGTAATTTTCGTGGTGTTCCATCGGGTTTGGTGGTATCCCATATTATTTCGCCTGTGTAACCTACCGTTTGGCATACAATTTCGGACAATGATTTTATGGTTAAGTCCACTCCACATCCTGCATTTACATGCGATGGTAATTCATCAGGTGCATCGTAATTCATTAACAAAAATACACTTGAATCGGCCATGTCATCAACATGCAAAAATTCACGCATTGGTGAGCCTGTTCCCCATAATGTAATGGATACTTTGTTGTCTTCGCTGGTAATTCCGTATTTTCTCAATACATCCATTATTACATTTAAACTATACGAACCGTCAACTCCTTCGATTGGGCGTTTATTTAAATCGGCACGTAAGCCATTAATGTCATTGTTTATTAGGCATTTACCCAAAACCATTTTGCGGATTAATGCAGGTAAAACATGCGATTTCTCCAAATCGTAATTGTCGTTTTGCCCATACAAATTGGTTGGCATAATGGATATGAAATTACAACCATACTGCGAATGGTATGCTTCACACATTTTTATACCAGCTATTTTGGCTATTGCATACGGTTCGTTGGTCGATTCGAGTATGCCGGTAAGTAATGCATCTTCGCGCATGGGTTGTTCTGCATTACGAGGATATATACACGATGAGCCTAAAAACAATAGTTTTTTTACTCCATGTACATAACTTTGATGAATTACATGATTTTGAATCATCAAATTCTCGTAAATAAACTGAGCACGATATATATTATTGGCAACGATACCACCTACTTTTGCGGCTGCAAGTACTACATATTCGGGTTTTTCTTGTTCAAAAAAGTTTGCAACGGCAACTCCATCTAACAAATCTAATTCGTCCAAATTTCGGGTTACAAAGTTGTTAAAACCCTTTGCTATAAGGTTTCGCATTATAGCAGAGCCAACCATTCCTAAATGACCGGCTATATAAATTTTTGAATTTTTATTCATACATTTATATTGCTATTATTCAAAGTAATTTAAAATCCGGAAACCACCTTCTTTCAAATAGGTTTCTTTTTTCATAAGTTTTACATCCGAAGCCATCATATCTTTTACCAGAGCAGGTAAATCATATTCCGGAGTCCAATTAAGTACTGTGCGCGATTTAGTAGCATCGCCAATCAATAATTCAACTTCTGTTGGACGGAAATAGGCGGCATCAACTTCAATAATTGGAATTGTAACATTCTTAATGCTTTCCAAAAATTCAGCCCCTACACTTTTAGTAAATACTTCTTCATTAACTGAATCAATATAACCTTTTTCGTCAACTCCTTGTCCTTTGAAAACGATATGTATACCTATTTCGTTGAACGACATGCGCACAAATTCACGTACTTGAGTAGTAATACCAGTGGCAATTACGTAATCCGATGGTTCATCCTGCTGAAGTATCAAATACATAGCTCGCACATAATCTTTTGCGTGACCCCAGTCGCGTTCCGATGATAAATTACCCAAGAATAGTTTTTCTTGCATACCCATGGCTATACGAGCTGCTGCACGAGTTATTTTACGAGTCACAAATGTTTCGCCACGTAAAGGCGATTCGTGATTAAATAAAATACCATTGCTTGCATGCATTTTATAAGCTTCGCGGTAATTAACGGTTATCCAATATGCATACATTTTAGCCACAGCATAAGGTGAACGTGGGTAAAATGGTGTTGATTCCTTTTGAGGGATTTCTTGCACTAATCCATAAAGTTCGGATGTAGAAGCTTGATAAATGCGTGTTTTTTCGGTCAAGCCTAATAGTCGAACTGCTTCCAATATACGAAGTGTTCCAATACCATCGGCATTAGCAGTATATTCTGGCGTATCAAAACTCACTTTCACATGGCTCATTGCAGCCAAGTTGTAAATTTCATCAGGTTGTGTTTCCTGAATTATACGCGTTAAATTCATCGAATCTGTCATATCGCCATAATGCAAAATCAAATTGCGATTATCAACATGTGGATCTTGATATAAATGATCAATACGATCGGTGTTAAAGAGTGATGAGCGGCGTTTTATACCATGAACTGTATAACCCTTCTTTAGCAGTAATTCTGCTAAATACGCACCATCCTGTCCGGTAATACCGGTAATTAAAGCAACTTTTCCCATTTTTTTTATTTAACTTGTTTATTTTATCTATAATTCTTTGTCGTCCTGATAGTATTGGAAGTATTTTGCAGAAGCCTCTTGTCGTTTTCGAGTTTTGCTGCCATATCCATAACCATACCCATATCCGTAACCATAACCATACCCGTAACCATACCCATATCCGTAACCATACCTTCTGGAATAGTATTTTGAATACCTGCTTTCTTCATTCAGCACATCATTGAGTATACAATAGGATTCAATTTGATCACTCTTAAGTTGTTTTGCAATTTTATTAAAATGCGATTTACTTGTTTTTCCACTACGTACTACAAAAAGGTTTATATCCGAAATGAGTGATATAGCATAAGCATCAGCCACAATTCCAATTGGGCTGGTATCAACTATAATAAAGTCATATCGGTTGCGTAGCTCAACAAACATTTCTATCAGTTTCTCCGAACGTATAAGTTCACCTGCATTAGGCGGAACTGTACCTCCTGGTAAAAAATCATATTCCAATTCTGGAACATGCAATATTACCTCGTCGAGTGTAGCTTGCCCTACTAAATAATTGGTAACTCCATACGTTGGTGTTATATTAAAGCGTCCGTGTATACTCGGTTTACGAATATCCAAATCGACCAAAAGTACGCGCTTACTTGCCATGGCATATACACCTGCCAAGTTTATGGAGAAATATGTTTTACCATCGCCCGATTCGGCTGAAGTAACCATTAACATAATATTCTTCTTACGTTGCACCACAAATTCTACACGTGTACGTATTACACGGAACATTTCGGTAAATGCCGAACGAGGATTGTTGATGGTCATTAATGGGTCGGTAGAGTTTGTGTGGCGTATTGAGCCAATAATGTAAAAACTCGAATTCTTTTCTACATCGCGTGGAGTTCTTATTGTAGCATTTAAAAACTCTTTTAATATTACAAAGGCAGCAGGTATCATTAATCCAATAATCAAAAATATCATTGTGTTTTTTGATGTTGTACCAGAGTTTGTTACACTCATTATGCGTGCTCTGTCCAATATATTATTGTCTGGAGTATTCGAAGTTTTTAAAATTTCAGATTCTACACGTTTTTGCAAGAAAAAGGTATAATAATTATCATCCATTTTATACCTGCGTTCAATCGAAACTAATTCAATTTCTTTGCTCGGAAGTAAACCAATTTCTTTTTTTACATCTGAATCTCTCGATTTTAAGTCATTTTTTTCAATATCGAGCGAAGCTCGCATACTTTTGATTACCTCATTGATCGCTAATTTGACGTTTTCAATATCATGCGTGTATTTACTATAATACATGTTTTTTTCACTCAATTCACTGCGTTTGAGGTTGAGGTCGTTTATTTGCGTAACCAATCCCATTAACATTGGTTCAGATAATCCTAAACTGCTTGGAGCTACTATCGAACCATCCGCTAAGTTCGTTTTAATATATTTTGCGAGATAATCAAGATACGTTTCTTTCAGTTTTAAATCGGAAAATTGATTTGTGTAACCCGCAACTTTTCCAAGCAAATTGCCTGCATGTGACTCAACACTAATGATTTGGTTTTTTTGACGGAAATCCGTCATTTCGTCCTGCGACTGCGAAAGTGATTTTTTTACATTACCCAATTGCTCATCGATAAATTTTATGGTTTTATTGGCTGCATCATTCTTACGTTCCAAGTTTTGCATTAAAAATATTTCCGAATGTTTATTAATATAATCCACATCGCGCTCAGGAGTTTCGCCCGATAAGGATATTTCAAGAACAGACGAACCTTCTTTTACATAATTAAAGCTTAACCTACTAGCAAAATCGCCAATCAACGATTCCTTTGAACGAAACTGAAAATACAATTCGTTTTCGCCATAATAACTATTTGTATTGTAAACGGTTATGAAAAATAAATTATTCGATAGTGGTTCACCTATTTTTCCTTTTAGATTGAAATCAGCAAATTGTTTATTCTCTTCAACGGTTATATTGTATGTGCCATTAACATGTATTTTTATTTTGTAAAATAAATTGTAGGCCTCGGGCGAAATATAATCGGGTTGAATAAAAATTGGAGAGGTGGCATAAAGATTACGGGTTTTAAAATTACCCTTCGATATATAATCAACTTTTAATTGTGGCAAACTGTCAACAACTCTACCTATTAAGTCGTAGGAACTCAACATGATAATTTGGTTATTCGTGTTTTTAAAACCAGCATCAACACCAAATCCTTGCATCAAGGCTTGGGTATTATTGGTGGTTTTATACTCTTCAATAAGCATGGTACCGGCAACTTTGTAGGATGCTTTCCAGGTTCTGTTTTTGAGATAGGCAAAACCCAATGATAAAACTGCAAAAATGACAAATAAATACCAATGATGTAGAAATATATTTACCCATTCCATTAAATCGAAACTCGATTCTTCCTCTTCCTTGAACGGATTGGTTGGTTTATTTTGTTCCATATATATTTTTTGTAGTTATAGTTCTATAGTTTATTAATATACTTATATTTAGCTTATTATTTATAGTTTTTGATAATATAAAACTGTGAATAATAAGGATAGCGACGACGATATTACACCAACAAAATTACTCCATGAATTTTCAATTTTGTAAAATGCCGAGGGTGCTCGTTGTACATAAATAATATCGTTTGGATAAATATAATAATATTTTGACTCGATAATGCTTTTAGGACGAATGTCAAATTCCAATATTTCAGTACCTTTTTCATTTACTCGTAGTATACGTACATGTTTATAGTCGCCAGCATGTTGCACCTCACCCGACATGGATAGGGCTTGATAAATGGTAAATCTATCGCGAGGTATATTGAAAACTCCTGTGCCAGCATCGCCAATTACAGTAAATGATTTATTGGCTATCGAAAGTTTTACCTCAGCATCTGGAATAATTTCACGCATGCGATTTTGAACTGCTTTTCCAGCTTCAATTAATGTTAAACCTTCTATTTGTATGTTTTTAATAAAAGGCAAATCTATACTACCATCGGGATACACACGATACGAAACAACATAATTTGCCGAAGCAGTGTTCGATTGGATTAATTTCGAAATAGTTTCGTCCGAAGTTATCAACCGATAAACAATCTCATCGTTAATGCGAATCTTATATTCTTTATATTCCGATTTTGGATAAGTTGGCAAGCTAGCATGCTCTTGCAATAAGCCAATACTTCGGTAATTGTAGCACGATGTTAAATTGAGTGCTATCAACAAAATAATCAGGATGTTTATTTGTTTATTCATACTCAATTTTAGTTAGTTGAAGGAGTTTGGCCAATTCGTTGCGCTGAATCGTATATTAACACACCGAATGAGAAAGTTGCTACAACAGTGGAAACAAAGCCTGATAGATTTGAAATGCGGAAAAATTGTTCGTTAAGTGGTTGAATGTAAATAACATCGTTGGGTTCAATGTAATAAAATTCCGAATGAACAATGTCGGCACTTCGCACATCAAACATTTTTATTTGTACGCCTTTTTCGGTTTCACGGAGTATTTTAATTTTACTTCGGTCATCAAATATTCCAATGTCGCCAGCCAATGCAAGTGCTTTAAAAATGTTGATTTTTTCTTGAGGCATAGTAATATAAGCCGAATTGCCATTACCAATAACACTGAACGAACGATTTAAAACCCGAAGTTCAACGGAGCTAAATTTAAAAAGGGGTTCAATGGCTTTTTCGAGCGAAGTGGTTGCTTCACGAATTGTTTGACCAACCAAATTTACATCTCCTATCATCGGAAACACTATGCATCCATCATCCTCAACCACGTATGTATACAAATCGGAAAGTGGGCCACTTGAAGCCATCATGGATTGTTCCATACCTGAACCGCCACCCGCATTGAAAAGTGCATTTGTTTTTTCATCGGTAGAATAGATACGGACATAAATCCTATCTCCGACACGTAATTTGTAATCGGTAAATTTTATGCTGTCCTTGTAAGCGGGTATGTCAAAGCCAGGGGCTTGCATATAATTTATTGTTTTAGAAGTTACACATGAACTTATAAAACAAATACTTATGATGTAAAATGAAAGTCTGATAAATAATTTCAACATTTAGCCTGTTTTTTTACAAAAAAAAAGATAAATATCACGATATAAAAATCCGAAATCATACAAGAGTGCTTGTAACTTAGGATAAAAAATCGTTATAAAAGGCCTTAATAAGCACTATCAACGACAAAGATAATAAAAATACATCCACTAACAAGCATTATTATTGAAATTAAACTTTTGTAGTATCATTTTATTTTGGAATAGTGTTTGTTATTGAATGCTCCGTGTGTAAAACAAAAATGGATATCTCATTTATCAAAAAAATATACTAAATTTGCAAGCTAATAAAATCAACAACCAGTGTATGAAACGGACATTATTTTTAATTATATTGCTTAATATTACGCTACTGTCTAAAGCCCAATACAACGATTTTCCTGTTCGTAATTTTGATTTAACTCAAATAAATTTAGATCAATTGAAGTTTGGGATAAAAGTGAGTCCAGCCATTTCGTGGATTAATGTGGATAATAACGACGCATTTGCAGGAGGTGCTACTATGAAATTAGGTGTTGGAGTTACTGCTCATTACGAAATAAATGATTTGTTGGCCATTGTTTCGGCAATAAATTACAATTCGATAGGTGGTTATATGGCCGACTCAAGATCGTTGAACGATGTAAATGCAAATGACTATTTTAAAGTCAATTACGGTATTCTTGAAGTACCACTTGGTTTAAAATTAAAAACTCCTACAGTTAATAATTACAACTATTATGTGCAAGGTGGAGTTACTTCTGGTTTTATAATTTCGGCAAACGAAAAGATTTTTAAAGCATCGGGATCTGGAGTTTATAAATCTTATGATTTAATGAAAGACTTAACTTATCCTTCAATAGCAGGTTTTTTTGTCGGCTTAGGTTCACGTTATACTATTAATAATAAATTCAAACTTTTTGTTGAAGTTAATTATAAACATGCTTTAACGAGTATTTCAAACGGTGAAAATTATATTACTGACTCTAATCACAATTATTCGCAAGCTATTTATATTATTCCTGCAAATATGGAATTCTCATTTGGTATTGAATTTTAAATTTTAAACTTGTAAATGAAACCTACTAATTTATTTCTGCTAATTATTATTTCCACTTTATTAATTGCTTGTAATTCAAAAGATAAGGAAGAAAAAGATGCTGATTTTCGATTAAACACAATAAAAGAATTAATAAAGGCCAATAAGTTAAACGAGGCGAAATCAAATATTGATAGTATACACATACTTTATCCACGTTTAGTAGATAAAAGGAAAATAGCAGTTGCATTAAACGATACTATTATACTACGCGAGAGCTATGAAACATTAAAATATTGCACTCAAGTTTTACCTGTAATGAAAGAGGCTCATGAGAGTTTATTAAAAGATTTTAGATTCGAAAAAAATGAAAAGTATTCAGAAATAGGAAAATATGTTTATAAATCACAACTCACTGAACAAAATACGGGTCGAAATTATTTAAGGTGTGAAGTGTTCGAAAACAATGACGTATTTTTAGTGAGTGAGTATTCGGGTTCAAAATTGAATCATTTTGCCATTAAAGCTCAAACAGCTAATTTATCAGCATTTTCGGATACATTGAAAAATGGTGTTTTTCATACATTTAACGATGGTGAACGTAATTTCGAGAGTTTGACTTTTAAAAATGAAACAGATAGTGGCCTTACTGCTTTTATAAGTCATAATTTCAGACTTCCTATTCAAATTACATTAATTGGGTCGCGTAAATTCACGTATCAATTAGCTGAATCGGATAAATTGGCTTTAAATAAGTCTTATACACTTTACAAAGCACGTAAACTTATGAGCAAAACCGAAAATGATTTACGCATTGCACAACAACGAATTGGAAAAATAAATTTGCTTTACAAATAATTAATTAAAAAAAGGAATCCATGAAAAAAACAGCTTATTTACTGCTATTTAGCATCTTATTGGCATTTTCGGCAACAGCTCAATCAACTGGAAATGTAAAAATTGAAGAATTAACAACTAAAACTTTTAAAGAAAAAGTTTGGAACTTTGAAAATGGAACTGCATTTAAACGCATTGGAAAACTACCAATTATACTTGATTTTCATGCAACTTGGTGTCGTCCATGTAAAATGCTAGCGCCTCATTTGCAAGCTATTCAAAATAAATACAAAGGCAAACTTATTGTATATAAAATTGATGTAGATCAAGAGCCAGAATTGGCTAAGAAATTTAAAGTGGAGGCTATGCCTACTATTATATTTATAAACGATGTGAAGTCATACAAATCGGAACTTGGATACAAAGATTACGACGAATTTGAAAAATTGGTAAAAACCTACTTTTTTAAAGCCAAAAAATAAAGAATCAATTATTTAATACAAAAACCTGCAAAATTCTTAATATCGCAGGTTTTTTTGTTTTAAATTTCATGATAGTTAACCGGTAAAGCCAATAGCACCAGCTATGGCGTTAATACAGCGAAGTAGTTCGGTTAAAACAGCATTTGCCTTTTCAGTATTAGCTAACTCTGTACTTTCACGCCATTCACGTAATAAATGAATTTGGTGTTTATGTAATGATTTCATGGCCTCAGCCCTTAAAAGAGTTGAATAATAATGATTTTCGCGACGCTCAACGATTGGTTTCGCTAAAATAAGATCAATCATTCGTCGGGTTCGCGCAAATTCACTAGTCATTATTTCTACAAACATTTCATTGTCAGGAATATTACTAGCCAATTTGGCGTATTCTCTAAATATTGTTTCGTCGGACGAGGCAAGGCTCGAATCAATATTGGTAAGCACATAACGTACAAATGAGTCTGTCTTTACAGCTGCTTTAAATTGCTCAAACTTGGCTGGGTCATCGTTTTTCATATTCTCCAGCGTAGTGCCTACACCATACCAACTGGTTATATTAAACCTACACTGACTCCAACTGAAAACCCAAGGAATGGCTCTTAAATCGCTTAAACTACGATTACCTGTTCGGCGTGCTGGTCTACTTCCTATTTTACTTTGCTCCAGGGCATCAATAGGCGTTACTTTTTCGTAAAAAGCAATAAATCCGGATTTCTGGGTTAATTCTTTGTAAACTATCATGCTCTTTTCGGCTAAATAGTTCAATACTGGCGCTAGTTTATGTTCAGTATCGTCCACTTTTTGCTGAAGCATAGTGGCTGCAAATGCACCTGCTGTTAATAACTCCAAATTATATACGGCATTGTTTTTATTGGCATATTTGCGCTCTATGGTTTCGCCTTGTTCAGTTAAACGTATATTTCCATTGATAGATTTGGGTGGCAATGCTCTTAAAAACCAATGCGTTGGACCAGCACCACGACTAATAGAACCACCTTTTCCGTGAAAAAAACGGATTTTTACATTGTGTTTCTCACCAACTTCTACTAACTTGCCTTGTGCTTCGTACAAAAACCATTGACTGGCAAATATCCCTCCATCTTTGTTGCTATCACTGTAGCCTATCATTACTTGCTGCACTAGTTCATCAGCATTTGTTTGCTGTTGTTGAAGCTTTAAACTGTTTCTGGTAATGGGATGCGAAAGAAATTCGTCTAGTATAATATGACTTTGTTTCAAATCCTCGATGGTTTCAAAAAGTGGCACTACAGCCAGTGTAGATGCTAAGCCTTGTGGTGTATTAAGCATCAAACCTGCTTCGCGCTCAAGCAAGTATACCGCTAATAAGTCCGATACATTACGTGTCATACTCACTATAAGCGACCCTAATGCTTCGTTTCCATATTTCTCAATTTGCTTACGTACAATACGATAGCATTCAACTACTGCTTTAGCTTCGTTGCCTAAATCCCTACTTGAGTGCGTAAATGGTCGGTTCGATTGTAATTCCTTACTTATAAATTCTTTACGTGCTATGGCATCGCTCTGCAAGTATTTTTGCCCATCCAGTTGAGCTGTATTCATTAGTTGCGATATTGCTAATTCGTGAAACTGACTGTTTTGACGAATATCGAGCTTTGCCAAATGAAAACCAAAGGTTGAAATAATCCGAATGGTATTTTTTACATCCGTAAATGCAATTTTTGAAGCTCCAAACTCAATAAGTGCATTGGACAAGATATTTAAATCAGCAATTAAATCAGCAGGATATTTATACGAAATTTCGTCGTCGTTTAGCTTAATGCTTTCCTCGTTGCCATCCGAAATTTTAAAAATTACAAATTGCAAGTACTGCTTAAAATCTTCGTTTTTAAATTGGATTAATATTTTACCTTTATACTCAGATATTTCCTTGTAAAGTTCTTCGTAACGTTCCGAAAATGCGTGTGTTAATTGCTTGTGATTAGCATTGAAGCTCAAGTTTTTTTGTAAAATAACTAATTCGCTTTTAATTATTTGCAATGCTTTAATACGCAAGCGTATAAATGTTCTGCGTGTAACTTCGGCGGTTACAAGCGGATGCCCATCTCTGTCGCCTCCAACCCAATTGCCAAAGCTAATTTTCGGAAAATGCTTGGCATCTTTCAATAAATCGGTATCAAAACCAACATCGCTCCAGGCTTGTATCAAATGTCGGTCGTGATGATTGATAACATCTGGAAAAACTTGAGTCAGATAATGTATAATATTCTCTAATTCGGAATCTACATCCGGTTTTTCGGTATAAATATCCGAAATTCGCCAGATTCTATGCAAGGCAATTTTAATATTATCGCGTATTTCGTTTTGCTCCATCTTGCTATACATATTGTTTTCGCGCGTTACAACAAGTAAATAGAGATGGCGTAAATGCTCAAGCATAATGGTGCGTTTGGCCTCAGTAGGGTGGGCGGTAAGCACTGGTTCTACATGTATTTTTGAAAGTCCATTCAGAATTTCTTTTTCATTAAAACCTTTGTCTTTTAAAATATGAAGGTTTTGCGACCACAATCCATTGATATGCGACAAGGAAAATTCATCTTCACGTTTACGACGGTTTTGTACAGCACCATTTACTTCAACTATATTAAGTAGTTGAAAACAAGTAGAGTATAGTTGCAAATGTTTGCTCGTAAATGTTTTTCGTGTTAAATTCTTATCACCCGAAATCCAAGGAATGTCATTTGCCAAATCATGTTCGCCGGATTCGATTAAAACTTCCTTAAAACAATTCAAAATAAACTCCAGGTCATTGTAAGGCTTATTTAGTTTGTCTTTTACCAGATTTAATGTATTCATATTTTGATTTAATTAATTTGCAGTGTTTTAAAGCATTAACAAAGCTATTCTCCGATTTGTTCACAA
>CAYXQZ010000010.1:0-4904 GCA_964466415.1 uncultured Paludibacter sp. | reverse complement strand
CAAAAAAAATCTCCGAACAACTTTCGTTATTCGGAGATTCTATATTTAATTGATTATTTTCAATTAAAACACTTGTTCAGCCATACGTTTGTAGCCTGTATAACGCCATTTAGCATTTTCTTCGGCTGCTTTAAACAATTCTTCTGCTTCAGCAGGGAACTGTTTCAATAGCGATGTATAACGTACTTCACCTTTCAAGAAGTTTTGGAATTCGTCCCAGTTTGGTTCTTTCGAATCTAAAGTCATTGGGTTCTTTCCTTCTGCTTCTAAAGCAGGATTGTAACGATACAAGTGCCAGTAACCGCACTTAACAGCTAATTCTTGTTCCATATTGGCTTTACCCATGCCTGAACCAATACCGTGACTGATACATGGTGAATAAGCAATTACAATTGATGGTCCATCATAAGCTTCTGCTTCACGAATTGCTTTCAATGTTTGTGCCTGATTAGCTCCTAAAGCTACCTGAGCTACATATACATAACCATAAGTGGCAGCAATCATACCTAAGTCTTTTTTACGAACTCTTTTACCCGAAGCCGCAAATTTAGCTACAGCACCTACCGGAGTCGATTTTGAAGCCTGACCACCTGTGTTCGAATAAATCTCTGTATCAAGAACAAGGATGTTTACATTTTTGCCCGAAGCAATAACGTGATCCAATCCACCAAAACCAATATCATAAGCCCAACCATCACCACCAACTATCCATTGCGATTGTTTGATTAGGTATTGACTAAGTTCCGAAATCTGAACACATTTATCACATTTCTTTTCGTTTACAAGTGGAGTAATTTTTGCTGCTAATTCTTTCGATTTGTCAGCATCGTTTTTAAATTCTAACCATTCTGTAAACAAGCCTTTTAACTCGTCAGAGCAGCAATCTTCAGCTAGAGCTTCAGTCATTAAACGTACTATACGTTCACGCATATTATCATAAGCGAATACCATACCCAATCCGAACTCAGCATTATCTTCGAACAATGAATTAGCCCATGCTGGTCCACGTCCTTCGTCGTTAGTTGTATATGGAGTTGAAGGAGCCGAAGCAGAGTAAATTGAACTACAACCTGTTGCATTTGATACCATTTGACGGTCGCCAAACAATTGAGTTACAAGTTTCACATAAGGAGTTTCACCACAACCAGCACAAGCACCCGAGAACTCAAACAATGGAGTTGCAAACTGTGAGTTTTTCACATTGGCTTTCGTATCAACCAAATGTTGTTTGGTTTTAACTTCGTCAATACAGAATTCCCAGTTTGATTGATTGTCATATTGTGTTTCGATTGGCACCATTTTCAATGCTTTTCCACCTTTATTTCCTGGACAAACTTCAGCACAGTTATCGCAACCCATACAGTCGAGTACATCAACCTGAATGCGGAAGCTCATATCAACAAATTGTTTACCGTTTGCTTTCAAAGTATCAGCTGCAAAAGGAGCTTTTGAAGCTTCTACTGCATCCAAAAGGAATGGACGAATAGCAGCGTGAGGACATACATAAGCACATTGATTACATTGAATACAGTTGTCTTTGTCCCAAACAGGAACATTAGCAGCTACACCGCGTTTTTCGTATTTAGTTGTACCTTGATCCCAAGTTCCATCTTCGCGACCTTTAAATGCCGAAACAGGAATATTATCACCAGCTTGTGCATTTACAGGAATAACGATATTTTTGATAAAATCAGGAACATCAGCACCAATTACTGCATCGTCGTCGATTAGGTTAGCCCATTCAGCAGGAACAACCACTTGGGTATATTCGCCACCGCGATCAACGGCTGCATAGTTCATGTTGATAACTCTCTCACCTTTATTACCATACGATTTTACAATAGCATATTTCATTTTATCTACTGCTAATTCGTAAGGAATTACGTTAGTGATTTTGAAGAATGCTGATTGCAATATAGTGTTTGTGCGGTTACCTAAACCAATTTCTTGAGCAATATTGGTTGCATCTATAATATATAAAGTAATATTATTAGCTGCCAAGTATTTTTTTACATTGGTAGGAAGATTTTTTTGAACTTCTTCGGCACTCCAGATAGTATTCAATAGGAATGTACCGTTTTTCTTCAATCCTTTGGTTACATCGTAAAGTTTAAGGTAAGCCTGAACGTGACAAGCCACAAAGTCAGGTGTAGTTACCAAATAAGTGGAACGTATAGGAGTATTACCAAAACGAAGGTGAGAACAAGTAAAACCACCTGATTTTTTCGAATCGTAAGCAAAATAAGCTTGCGAGTATTTGTCGGTATTGTCACCAATAATTTTAATTGAGTTTTTGTTAGCACCTACTGTACCATCAGCACCTAAACCATAGAATTTTGCTTCGTATGTTCCAGCACCACCCATCGAAATTTCTTCGCCCAATGGAAGTGAAGTAAAGGTAACATCATCAACTATACCTACTGTAAATCCATTGCGTGGTGAAGGTAAACCTAAGTTTTGATATACAGATAATACCTGAGCAGGAGTGAAGTCTTTTGAAGAAAGACCATAACGTCCACCAACTACTAAAGGTTGGTTTTCAGTACCATACAATACATCTTTTACATCTAAGTACAATGGTTCGCCACCAGCACCTGGTTCTTTAGTACGGTCAAGTACGCAAATACGTTTTGCAGTTTTTGGAAGTACCGAAAGGAAATGTTTTGCTGAAAATGGACGATACAAGTGAACAGAAATCAAACCAACTTTTTCGCCTTTAGCTGTAAGGTGGTCAATACCTTCGCGGATAGCTTCAGTAGAAGATCCCATGGCTACAACTACACGGTCGGCATCTGGTGCACCATAATAATCGAATAGGCCATATTGACGGCCAGTAATAGCATTTAATTTTACAAGATATTCGTCAACAATGCCAGGAATTGCATCGTAGAAAGGATTACAAGCTTCGCGAGCTTGGAAATAAATATCACCGTTTTGAGCAGTACCACGAACTACTGGGTGTTCAGGACTCAATGCACGGTTGCGGAAATCTTTCAATGCATCTTGGTCAACTAAACCAATAACTGCTTCAGCATCAATTTCTTCAATTTTCTGAATTTCGTGTGAAGTACGGAAACCATCGAAAAAATGTACAAAAGGCACGCGTGAAGTTAATGAAGCAAGGTGAGCCACAGCAGCTAAATCCATAACTTCCTGTACCGAACCTGTAGCAAACATAGCACATCCTGTTTGACGAACTGCCATAACATCTTGGTGGTCGCCAAAGATAGAAAGAGCATGTGAAGCCAAAGCACGAGCCGAAACATGATAAACGCCTGGAAGTAATTCACCAGCAACTTTATACATATTAGGTACCATAAGCAATAGACCCTGCGACGCAGTAAATGTAGATGTCAAAGCGCCTGCTTGAAGTGCACCGTGCATTGCAGCTGCTGCTCCACCTTCCGATTGCATTTCCTGAACTTGTACCTTTTCACCAAACATGTTTTTACGTCCGGTTGCAGCCCACTCGTCAACATATTCTGCCATAGTCGACGATGGCGTAATTGGATAGATAGCAGCCACTTCGCTGAACATATAAGCTATATGCGCAGCAGCCTGATTTCCATCACAAGTTAAAAACTTTTTTGTTTTTGCCATTTTTAATTGTAATTAAACTTCTAACCCCTAAAGTGGGATAGAAGCAAGTTATTATTATTGTTTTTCTTTTAATACAAAAAACCTAAAAGCCATAATGGTATATGATTTTTAGATGTAACATGTTGTTCGGTCGAAATAAAATACGTTTTTGCTGTTGGTTTATGAGTATTGTCATTTTCAAGTTTAAAATTATACTCTTGATCAATCAGAAAATCATAATTTTTTCGTCCTTTATTTATTTTGTGTTTTGCATGTAATGCATTGTATAAAAACGTTTTGTATTCGGCAGTGCTATCCACCTTTTCGGGATAAACCGCATGCATTAAATTTGTGTTTTGAACAAATAGCTGTTTTGGTTTTTTTGGAAATTCTTCTCCTTCGGCGTATAACAAATTGAGTAAACGTGCATCTTTCAGGTATTTTATGTAATTCATTATTGTTGCACGCGAAGTCTCAATTTCAATGCTCAATTGACTTACATTAGGTACCGAAGGCGCATCAGCCATAATCAAATATAGTAATTTGCGTATTTTCGATAAATATTTCAGTTCTATTTGCTTGATAAGTAAAATGTCAACTTCAAGCATCATATTCATGGTTTTGAGTAAATTCTCGGAGTAATTTCTGTTTTCGAGAAAAAAAGGATAAAAACCATGATGTAAATAATCTTGAAAAAAATCTATCGGTTGTACAGTAGCACATATTTCATTCGAAATAGCTACCGGCTTTTGGATAATTTCTTTTAATGTTAATGATTGAAAGTTGGTTCCGCATTTAAGGTTCAAAAATTCGCGAAACGAAAATCCTCTTAAATTATATAATGCTACAATATCTTGTAAATCAGTATTATCCTCAATTAGTCGCATGACCGACGAGCCAGAGAAAATAATATGAAGTTCAGGGTAAAGTTCGAAACAAGCGCGTAATTCTTTCGACCAATTTTCGTATTTAAATGTTTGATCAATCAAAAGCGTTTTACCACCTTGTTTACAAAAGTCACCAGCAAACTCAACCAAACTATGTTGTGTGAAATAAAAATTGTTGAAATTTACATACAAACAACTTCTGTCACTGCCAAAGTTTTCCTTTGCATACTGGAGTAGAAAGGTTGTTTTACCCACACCACGACTGCCTTTAATGCCAATCAGGCGGTGATTCCAATCTATTTCGTCCATCAATTGCCTCCGCACTGGCGACTGCACATTTTCGACTAAATATTTATGGGTTTTGTAAAACGATTCCATGTAGAAATTTTTTGCAAAGATAATTAAAATATTGCATTTTGCAATGTCGAGATTGCAAAA
>CAYXQZ010000009.1:25058-44225 GCA_964466415.1 uncultured Paludibacter sp. | reverse complement strand
TTTCATCGATTGATATTTATTTGTTTTGCTCACGCGTAACTGCCAATTCAGCACTAATCACTTTCATCTTTTTTTCGCTCAATGGATAAATAAACATAAAACCAGCACCAATCAAAGTTCCAATGGCGGGGAAAATGCTCAACATCATTCGTATACCAGTTTGAGCGGTTTCGGTTTGTGCCACATTGGCCTGAAATCCATAATAGCCCAATAACCAGCCAGCTAGCGCACCACCAATGGTCCAACCAAATTTTTGTGACATTGAAGAAGCAGAAAAAATTAATCCGGTAGCACGACGTTTCGTTTTCCATTCGGAATAATCGGCTGAGTCGGCATACATCGACCAAATAAGTGGGAAAGTGATTCCTGCACAGATACTTATCAAAAATTGAGTGGCAAAAATTAATGTTGTATTGCTACCATCGATAAAATAGAAAAACACGCTAAAAATAGTAGCCAAAAGCATTGCTGCCATAAATGTGCCTTTTTTGCCAAATTTATTGGATACAGGAATGGCAAGTACCACACCTACAATGTTTGCAGCCTGTCCGAGTACAAAATACATACTACTGAGCGTAATGGTCAATTTGAGTGAATTAATTTCGAAAGCACCCTGTGTATGAACATAATATTTAAAATAATATATGGCTGCACCATCGCGGATTGAATTGAAGAAAATAGATGCCACGCCCGCACCTAACAATATAAACCAGGGACGATTTACCCAAAGGTCTTTCAAATCATTTTTGAGTGATGTTTTTTCGACAACTGGCTTAACCCGTTCTCGCGTCCAAGAAAAAGTAAACCAAAAGAACAAAATAGCAATAAGAGCAAAAACCACTGCAGCCATTTGCCAACCTAATTTTAAATTCACTGTCTCTCCGCCAACTTTGCTGAAAATGCTAACCAATGGTTCAGCCAAAGCTAAAACCAACAAACTACCACCAAAAGCAAAGACCATACGGAAAGTGGCAAGGGTAGTACGTTCTTTCCCGTCGGACGACATTACGCCCAACAAAGAGGCATAAGGTACGTTTATCATAGAATAGACCATCATCATGAGTGAATAGGTAACATAAGCGTACACAATTTTTCCTGTTGCACCTAGCTCCGGCGTTGAAAAAGTAAGTATGCCGGCAACACCAAATGGTACCATCATCCAAAGCAAATAGGGACGAAATTTTCCCCAACGACTTTGCGTTCTATCGGCAAGTATTCCAACGAAAGGATCAAAAGAAGCATCCCATATACGAGTTACTAAAAACATTGTACCGACTGCTACAGCAGAAATCCCAAAAATATCGGTGTAGAAAAACATCAAATACATTGAAAATAATTTCCAAAACATAGATGAGGCAGCATCGCCAAATCCATATCCAACTTTCTCTTTTAAACTTAATTTTAGTGTACTCATAGTATTCTCAATTTTTATTCTAAGGTTGTGATTGTAATTGCTTCAGCTCGTCTTTCATCCAAGCATATTTTGCAATGGCATATTCGCTTGGTAAGCCGTGTCCCGATTCAGGATAAACAAAATAACTTTTGGGTGAAGTAATTTGATTGTATGCTGCAAAATTAATGTGAGGCGGACAAGTTGTATCTTTCAGTCCAACTGCCATAAATACAGGGCATTTAATCCAACCAGCCAGATTTTTCACATCAAAGTAACTAAGGTTCTCGAAGATTTTAATCCAACTAGTTTCAGGATGTTTTTTTAGATAGTTTTCAAATTCATTGGCGGGCCAATTGGCAATCTTAAAATAATCGGGAAAATCGGACAAAAACGGTACCGCAGGAATGCACAATTTTATCCGCTGATTGTCTAAAGCCGCAGTAGCAATACTCATAGCACCGCCCTGACTACCACCTTCAACCACCACATAGCGTGTATCAACCTCCTCACGACTGCACAAAAAATCGACTGCACGGATACAATCCATATATGCACCACGATAAATATATCGTTCTCTGTCTTTTATATTATACTGCAAGAAACCCGGAAATCCAGGATTAATTTCGTCACGACTATTGCCATGTCCACGGATATTCAATACAAACACAGCCATGTCATCTCCCGGATAACCCCAATTCATTTGCATATTGGAACTATAGCCCTGTACATGCAAAATGGCTGGAAATTTCCCTGCTGCTTTGGGTTTGGCGTACCAACCACGTATCAGCATGTTATCCAACGATCGCATTTCCACCAAATATACATCGCGCTTTGAAGTAGAAAGTGAATCATTATGTATTAATTTAAATTGCGGTTCAACAGCTGCCAATTCTTTTTTTGCACGCATCCAAAAATTATCAAAATCGGTGGCACGGTCCGTTAGAGATACAATTTTCTCGGGATCCACACCAAATCTGAATATTTGTGAGGAATTCAACAACTTACTTTTAACCGAAACATTAAGCGTATAAAATCCAGGAGCAAGATTGTTGGTTTTGAAATTTAGTTTTTTGTTTTGCTTAATGGCTATTTTTAGAGCTTGGCTCGAAACCAAAATAGTATCTTTAAAATCATTGATTAAAGCAAATTCTATTTTACCATCAAAATTGAAAGGCGTATAATTTCCAAATATTATTGGAACAGATACATTTGAAGTATTCAGGATAATATGATTTTCAATTGGAAATTTGGCATCGATTTGAATGTTGGACCCAAGTTCGCCAATCTTAAGTGAAATTTCCTGTCCTGTAATTCCACCACCATCGTTGTTATCGAAAACTCTTATAGCAATTAGATTCTCCTTGCCCCAAAGAATATTGTTGGCAAGAATGTCGTATTTGCGAATTTTATTATAGGCAGTCAAAAAATTGGGAGGCATCACACCCTGTTCACCAATCAACTTTCCATTAAAATACACCTGATCGCAGTCGTCAATTTTTCCCAAATTCAAGGTCATTCCACCTAATTTTTGAGCTTCTGATTTAAGTTCAATCGGTATCATTACTGATTTACGATACCAAGCAAAGCCATCATAACCCTTATAGCCCTGCTCTTCCCATACGCTGCCCGATTTGATACTTGCCCATTTGCTAGAATTATAGGTTGCAGTTTTCCAAACCAAGCTATCGCCAGTTTTAAATTGCCATTGGTTATCAAGCAAATTTTGAGATAATACAGCCAATGACGTAATCAGAAAAGGAAATAGTATAGAGCGTTTCATGTTTGACAAGCGTAAAATTACTATTAGTATCAATAAATACTATTCAGCCAGAACTTTTTTATGAATATTATGACCAAACGAATTTATCTTGTTATCCAATTTATTATTCATTTTAATTAGTTTTTTTATTGATTCGACCGATTTAGCAGTATTAAAGCCATCCTCTGGTGTATTTATACAATAATCCAATAGAATATCAATGGTGGAAGTAGCAACATGCATACGTGTATCTGACGAAGCATAATAAATAAATACCTTACCATCTTCATCTGCAATCCAACCATTACAAAACAAAACATTTGACACATCTCCTACACGTTCCTCGTTTTGAGGAGCCATAAAAAAACCAGCTGGTTCAGCTATTAGTTTTGTTGGATACTGCAAATCTGTAAGGTACAAATATAATACATATCGCAGTCCTGCAGCACAATTACGCACCCCATGAGCCAAATGTAACCAGCCTTTGTCTGTTTTTAACGGATGAGGTCCTTCACCATTTTTCAATTCTTTTATAGTGTGGTAATAACGGTGATTAATTATTATTTCTTCTTTCACTTCGGCTTTAGTCATATCATCAACCAATCCCCAACCTATGCCACCACCCTTACCAGTATCTATAAAACCATCTTGAGGACGAGTGTAAAGAGCGTATTTTCCGTTTACGAACTCTGGATGTAGTACAACATTGCGTTGTTGACTCTTGGTTTTCAAATCAGGAAGACGATCCCAAGTTCGTAAATCTTTGGTACGTGCAATACCAGCTGTAGCTATGGCTGATGATAAATCACCATCGGGTGCATTAGGGTCTTTATATTCACAACAGAAAATACCGTAAATCCAACCATCTTCGTGTGCAGTTAAGCGCATATCATATACATTGGTTTCAGGATTTGATGTTTGAGGCAACGTGATAGGCTCATTCCAAAATCGAAAATTATCTATTCCATTTGGGCTCTCGGCCACTGCAAAAAATGATTTGCGATCAACACCTTCAACTCGCACTACTAACACATACTTACCTAACCATTTGATAGCACCAGCATTTAATGTTGCATTAACTCCTATTCGTTCCAATAAATATGGATTAGTTTTGGGATTAAGATCATATCGCCATTCAAGAGGTGCGTGGTCTGCAGTTATAATAGGATATTTATATCGCTCAACTATTCTATTTCCAAAAGGTATTGGTTTATTTTCTTTATTTAGCAATTCATTATGTATTGCTCTGAGCTCTAATAATGCTGTTTTGAAATTAGTCATATTATATTTTCTAAATTATTGTTACTATACAAAGATGAATTCTTGCATTACAAAAATAGAATATGTGAACGTTTTAAAAACATATTATTTTAGCTTTATGTAATACTAAAAATACAATTAGCCATACTAAAATAAGAACTTAAAAATAAATTAAAACAACAAAAAAAGCTTGGTTAGTTAACTAGCCAAGCTTTTGCATAAATTTGACACAGGCAGTTTATCGAACTAATTTGATTGCCTGATTGCCAGCACGTACTACAAAAACACCTTTTCCCAATGTGGATAGTTCTACTTTAGTTGTATTTTTTGATGATAAAATCAGTTTCCCTATAGCGTTATAAATTGAGACATCTGTCTGCGAGTTAAATTGAATTTGATTAACAGTAACTTTTCCGAAAATACTGTTATTTGCTTTGGTACTTGAAATGCCAGTTGATATTTTTTCAGGAGCTAGCATTCCAGATAAGTAGGTAACTATCCATCCATCATTATCGGTGGTATTCCACCAATAATCTTGCGATCTTGAATTAGTTGCGGGATGAACTGCAGGTTGATTTGCATCATCAGTATCAGCATCGCGTACTTTAATATCAAATGATATACCCTTACCATTGTTCAGCGCTCTCCAGATTGATGGGTTGAAATCTGGCCGAGCTTCGCCAGTAAGAGCAGGATATCCAATAGTAATGATTTGTTTTACAGTAGTGGATGCTGGTGCCGTTTTATCATCTAGAAAAAGACTTGCAGTCAAATCATTTGTTGTTCCACTCCAAAGAATGGTGTATGCATCCTTTGTTGGTACTATTAGCATAGAATTTTTATATCCAGTTTTACCAAATGTAGCCTTAGCAGCACCGAATTGACTAAATCTGAAATAATTAGCTGTTAACTTCTTAAATTTCGGATTGTAAAGTTTCAAATAAGGAGCCCAGGTAAGTTCAACGGTTTCGTTACCAGTAACATCATCATCGATATATTTTAATAAAATGTAGATATTGGCATCATCATAAAGCACCTTAAATGATCCTGTAAAATCAGCTTCACCGCCATTGGTTTCGGGTAAACCAACAGGATTTGCAATTGAATGTCCATTACCTGCAATTCTTGCCCACTCTTCGTCAAAGATTGCACCTTGAGCATCGAATCCAGAAACAGAATCGGCTACAATTTCTTTTCGTAACATTCCATCAATAGCCGTTTGTGTAGGAGGTGTTGGACCCATCCAATCAAGAGCTTGTACCCAAGTAGAAGTGTAAGTTGAATCTGCTTTGTCCTGTGTAGTTTGTGCCGAAACATAAAATATGCTTATAAAAAGCATAGCAAAAAGAGAAGAAGCTGTTTTCATATTTTTAGAATTTTAATTTATTTTGATATAATTGATTTCAATATTAATCCGTTATTTTTCAACTACTGTAATAATATAACTTGCCCCAACTACTGTTCCTTTATAAAATGTATATGTTTTAGGTGTACTAAAATCATTCAAAGTTGTTCCATTAGTTTGTATGACAGACCCTATTTTTACAGTTCCAACTGAACCTTTCCATTTTGCAGTAAGTTTTGAAATATCTGTTCCTTTTAATACATTCACTGTAATAGTTTTTGCAGTATTGTCTATTACACCTATTGGTGCAGGTACCAATCCAATGAACGTAAATTCGGTTACAGGATCAAGTGCAGTTGTATTTAAAGTATAAATTGCGTCAGTGCCATTTTGAGCAACTACTTTTATCGATTTAACTGGTTTTGTGCCAGTAGTATTTAAGTTATATTTTGTTCTATCAGCCCATGCAATGTCATTGATATAAATTTTACTTAAATAGGACGATTCGAGCACTAAAGTTACTGAACTTAGATTTGTGCCATAATTTGCAGCCAACGTAATTGTTTTATTTTGTTCATCTATATTTGCAATTTCGCCATTACCTGAGCCAGTTCCCACACCAGTTTGACCGAGTGTAAATTTGGTAAGTGCTTTGTTGTTGGATGCAGCAAAAGTTGTAAATTTCACTGTATAGATATTTTCAGCACCTGCAGCAGGCTTTACAATATATACTATTGGAGTTGTAAAATTAATTTCATTAACACCACTTACTTGTTCAATATTGTTTACATAAACTTTAGCAATATTGGATGATAAATTAAACGTTGGTTTAAAAGTGAGAGATGTCAAATTATCAGGAACAGAGAAAAGAATTTCATTGGTTGATGTAATTGTTCCAGCAACTAAATTCCCCATTATTTCTACATAAAAATTTAAAATTGCATTACGCTTATCAATTACCGAAACAGTTTTTGTTAATGTTTCGCGTTGATATTTATTTCCTTGATTTGAAGTTGAAGTTGCAACTACAGTTATATTGTAATTACCAGCAGCATTATATTGCACTAATAATGAGTCTGCATTATTAAAATCGACACCCTTTGCACCTACCTCACCCCAAACATGACCACTAGTGCCATCGTAAAGAGTCAAAAATTCCGCCTTTGCTTTTCGAAGAACATAAAAGGGCACTCCAACCGAAGCATCGGTTACACCATTACGTTGAAATGAAATTTCGAAAGTTGGGTTTGGAACTATCATTTTTTCGGAGTCACATGCATTAAAAAGCAATAATGCCAAAAAGATAAATGAATATTTAATAGTGTTTTTCATGATCAAAAGATATTTTCAATTATAAATTACGCGCTAACTAACTACCAGCCAGCATTTTGTTTTAAAGCTCCTTTGTTTTTATTTATTTCATTTTGAGGAATTGGAAAATAAAAGTTTTTTTCCACATTGAAATTCCCCTTAAACAATATATCTAAATTTATATTGAATTTAGGGTCGAAACTCCAACGTATAATATCATTATATCTGTGTCCTTCAGTTGCTAATTCAACATTTCGTTCGTGCATAATTGCCTCTGGAGTTAAAGCTATAACATGTGGCATATCCACGCGTTGTCGTACCTGATTTAAAGCAATTAAACCAGTTCCATCAGCATCGCTGTTAAGTTGCAAACAAGCTTCAGCATACATTAACAACACATCTGCATACCGAATTAAACGAAAATTATTAGGTGCAACTTCAAGAACGCCTGTAGTATATTGAGGATAGTAACCCTTTTTTATACCTATAGCTTTACTTGGTGTAGGTCCTTGATATAAATTATTGTCTAGTACTGTTGTGAATACATTTAATTTTGCCTGAAACGATTTGTGATAATAGGGTGATTCTGGTCGCCAATCCATCGAATCGCCTTCGAGATAGCAAGTTGCATAAGCACGTGGATCTCGTTCGTAACCTGATGGATGAGCAGTTACTGTTTCAAACTCATACCATAAACTAGGGTCAATTTCGTGATTTCTAAATGAATTTGGTTGTGGAGAAAAATACGATTGTAACATATTTCCTCCAGTCCACATCCCTGGTAAATAATAATTTGATTGCCCTCTTGTATCGGCATTATATTGTATTTCCCAAACCGATTCAAGATTATTTTCAGCTTTGTAAACTTTGTTAGTAGTAAGAATATCTATAAATGAAAAATTAGCTAATAATGCAGCTTGATAATCGGCTTTTGATTTTGTAGCAGGCAGAGTTAATTGGTATTTAGAGCTTTCAATAACTTGTTTAAACGCATTTTTTGCTTTAAGAAGATTTGCTGAAGACTCAGTAGATGTTCCTTTTCCAAAACGCAAATAATAATGATAATGCTTGTATAGCAGTGCTTTACCTAATTGCGCATTGGCAGCACCTCGTGTAATACGTCCAAGATCGGCATCTGCGTTAGACCATTCATCAGGTAAATTTTCGGAAGCATAAGTTAAGTCTTCTTCCAATTTTGACCAAAATTGTTCCGGAGTTCCATTTTTTAATCCTTGCAATGGATTAGAAGGAATATTTGTTTCATCATAGTAAATTGGAGAGTTAAACCAAGTCACCAAATAAAAGTAATACATACCTCTCAGTGCTCTTAATTGTCCCTTATATTGGTTCATCCTTTCAGTATCAACTCCTTTTACTCTATCAATATTAGCTAAAATATCGGAAGTTCGATAAAGACCAAAATACAAATACTGCCAAACCAAATTAAAAGTATTGGTATCAAAAATCATTTTATCAAATCCAGTTGTAGGTTTATCCAACCAAATAAATGGATCCAAAGTATTCATGTTGTAAGTATATTTCAACCCAAACATACCGCCACCAGCTAATGGTGTATATGCAGCATTTACAGCGAGTTTAATATCATTTTCGGTTTTAAAAAAAGATCCAACATCTAAAGTGTTTTTATTTTCAGTTTCCAAAAAAGAATCGGAACAACCAACCAAAATCAAACCGGCAAAAACTATATATATTATATTTTTCATTATTCTTTGTTTTTATATTATCATACACTAATTAAAAACCAATTTGTAAACCACAAGTATAGGATTTTGGTAAAGGTTGATTACCATTGTCGGTACCAGAAGCTAAGGGATCGCCCGAAATAAAACCTTCAGGATCTCTACCTTTGTATTTGGTAATTAAGAATAAGTTAGACCCATTTGCATACAAACGTAAACTTGAAATACCTAAACTTTTACATAATTTTGAAGCTAAAGTATATCCAAACTGAATATCTTTGATACGAAGAAACGAACCATCCTCAATCCAAAAAGAAGAAATTTGGTCATTGTAATTGATATTAGAGGGGTCAATACGAACATGGGTAGTAGAAGCATTTTCAAGTGTCCAGTGGTTTATTGCAAAATCGTTTAATTTATTAAAATCCTTTGCACCAGAATTCATACTTGATAGACTGGCACGTTGGGCGTTAAAAACATCAAATCCATTTACACCAAATAAAAATATGTTAGCATCAAAGTTTTTATAAGAAGCCTCGAATCCAAATGAATAAGTGAAACTTGGAATGGTTTTACCAATAATAGTTTTGTCAAGATTATTAATTTCGCCATCGCCATTCAAATCCTTGTATTTGATGTCGCCTGGTTGTGGTGTAATGCCGTTTTGTTTTGGAAACAAATAATTTACATAGTTCCCATTAGTATCTTTTTGCCAATTTGCTGATGCATCTTTGGCATAGTTTACTTCATTCAGTTGAATAATACCTTCAGAAATATAACCATATAAACCACCTATGGGTCGTCCTACAATTGTTATGTTATTTCCTTTCGAGATATTGAGAACTGGCATGTATTTTACTTCGTTTTTAATAGTAGTTAAGCTAGCTGTAATGCCATAACTAAAATCTCCTTTTTGTTGTCGCCATTGTAATGATAACTCAACACCTCTATTTTGCAAGTTGCCACTGTTATACCAAGGTGCATCACCACCATCGGTTAAGCGACCAAAGGCATCTGAAATAGGTACCGAAACTAACAAATCCTTATTGTCTTTAATATAATACTCAGCACTTGCTTGCAATTTTGAATTGAACATAGATAAATCGATGCCTAAGTTGGTCATTGTAGCCGATTCCCAATGTATATCTTTGGATGCAAAACCCCTCAGAACATATTGAGCTGTAACTGTGTTTTGTGCTGTTCCAAATACAGGCGAAAATTCGTTGGCACTAGTAATTTTATCATAATACTGAAATCCAGCACCAATGTTTGAATTTCCGGTTTGACCCCATCCCAAACGAAGTTTCATCATGTCGATATCTTTTACATTTTGTAATAAATCTTCGCTAAACTTCCAAGCCAAAGACCCTGATGCAAAATTACCTCTGCGATTGGCGCCTGGTGCAAAAACCGAAACACCATCGGATCGATAAGAGACTGTAGCATAATACTTTCCATTGTAATCGTACATTGCCCTCCCCAGATATGACAACATGCGAGACGAAGACGAATAACCCAATAGAGATTTTGAATCAGTTCCACCATTGGCTAAGGTATTTAATTGTTCAAAATTGAATCCCTTTTCGCTTCCAATAATACTGTTTCCTTGCGAAGCCCTTATTTGATAAACCGCTGTGGCTTGTAAATTATGAACTTTATTAAAAGTTTTTTTTAACAGTAACTGATTTTCTAAATTCAACACAATGCTTTCATTATACGACTCAACTAAGTTTGCTAATCCGCCATGGTTACCTTCAAATTTTGGCATCCAGTTTTTGTTTCTACTATAATAAATATCAGCAGCAGGGGTTATTTTATACATCAACCAATCAGTGATGTCGATTTGAGCATAAATACTTGCAGAAGTACTAAAACCATATCCTCGGTTTTGTCCTTGCATTGGATAAGCCAATAGATTTACTCTGTCATTGGTCATTGTGTTCGAGTAAATAAGTCCTGAAGCCGGAGGTGTTCCCGTTTGAGTCAAGTTTCCATTGGCATCTTCCCAGTAAGATGATTGATAGGTTTCGAAACCACCTAAGTAGTTCGAATTATATATTTTCATCAAAGGTGATGTTTTTAAATCCCATAGATTACCATCGTATACCGATGGATTCTCGGATGTTGCATAACTGGCACTAATATTTTCACCTATTTTAAAATGTTTACTTAATTTGAAATCGGAATTTGCACGTATTTGATAGCGTTCATAGCTGTTTTTAATTACAGTACCATCTTCATTTGTATAACTCAAAGAGACGTTAAAATTACTATTGTCGCCACCACCAGCAATGGACAAATTATAATTTTGATTTAAACCATTCTTGAATATCTGATCTTGCCAATTGGTACCTTGCTCCCAACCAGCACCGTAATACTTTTGACGGAATTCGGGGCTCAATACATATTGTGGATTAGCTTGAACCTTGTTGGTAGCATCTAAATATGTTTTATTTAAGCCATGTCCTAAGGTTTCATATACATTTTTATAATAAAATTCGGAATATTGGCTTGCATTCATCATGTCGTATTGTTTTGGAGCCATTCGAATACCCGTATATGCACTCAAATTTACTTGAGGCTTGCCCGATTTTCCACGCTTAGTAGTAATGATAATTACACCATTTGATCCATTTGCTCCATAAATTGCTGTTGCCGATGCATCTTTCAAAACCTGCATATTTTCAATATCATGAGGTTGAATGCCCGAAATATCAGACACTTGCACACCATCGAGAATAAAAATTGGGTCAGCACTTTTATTTATTGAACCAACACCACGAACTCGGATAGTTGCACCACCACCAGGAGAGCCGCTTTGCGTTACCAAAACACCAGGGGCTTTGCCTTGGAGTGCTTGTGCAGCACTTGGACTAGGGCTTTTTGTTAATTCTTTGGTTGAAATAACTGAAACGGAACCGGTTAAATCAGATTTTTTAACACTGCCATATCCAATTGCAACTACTTCACTTAACATTTTAGTATTGGCTTGTAACGTTACATTAAGCTGCGTTTTATTACCAACTGTAATTTCTTGCTTCTCCATACCAACATAAGAAAATATAAGCACATCGGAAGTTGATGCAGCAATACTAAATTTACCTTCAATATCAGTGATAGTGCCTGTAGATTTGCCTTTGACTTGAACACTTCCACCTATTAACGGCTCATTAACTGAACCATCGGTTACAATTCCAGTAATATTTTTTTGACTGAATGATTGAATTGAAAAGAAAAGTATAAATAGAAAGAAGTAACTTTTTAGGTTGTTTTTTTGAAGTTTTTTCATGTATAAAAACGTTTAAATGAGAATAATCAGAACCCAACTTAACATTGCAAAAATAAGGTTTATGTCTATCTTTATAATCATATTTTTTTATCTTAATATAATACTTTTAATACCCTAAAAGGACACTATATTAAGATTCTCATTTTCGAATAATTCTCTCGAAATTCGTTTGGAGTTAAACCTTTACGTTTTTTGAAAATACGATTAAAATTTGAAAGATTATTAAAACCCGATTCGAAACTGATTTCAGAAATGGTTTTAGTTGAATCAATTAATGCTCGTGTAGCTACTCCTAAACGTAAATCGTTAAAGTATTCGATGTAACTTTTACCTGCTCGCTTTTTCATAAATCTACTAAAAGCAATTTCCGACATATTCACGTGATTTGCAACATCAATCAAATGTATTTCGTTTTGAATATTATTATGCAAAAAATCAATTACTTTTTTAATTCGCCGACTTTCGGACGATTCATCATTTTTGGTAAATGTTGTAGTACAAAGTATACGTAATCCACTATCGTTTGAAAGCTTATACAAAATTTTCAATAAGTCAATCACTGAAAGAAATCCAGGTTGTTTAGTGGTCAGATTTATTAAATCTACTCTAACGTCTTCAATTGTGTTACGTGAAAAAACAATGCCTTTTTTTGCATTTTCAAACATTACTGCTATAGAGCGAAATTGTTTTTTATTGAGTAAACTCTCTAAAAATAAATTCTTGTGAAACTGAATTGTTATTTCATAAATATCAGTTAAGCCTGAATTATTATAATTTACCCAAGCATGTTCAAGATTTTCATTTCCTAAAAGACACAATTCTAAATCATCAATTTCTTCAATCGAATCGCCAACAATTCTTCTAGCACCTTTCCCACCATGAATAAAGTTCAGTTCAAACTCAGGGTGAATATGAATAGGATAATTAAATTTTTTCTTATGCCTACTATTAATGATAAAACAATCTTCATTTGAAAGAGGCGAAACTTCTACAAAAACATTAATTTTGTCAGTCATACTAATTTAATTGTATATTATAGATGTTTAAATATAATTGAATCAAAAAACAAGAAATGAAAATAATACTAGTAACTACAATTTAATAAACTTAATTATCTTATTTCCTTTATCAGTATTTAAATGCAGAATATAAATACCTTTTGTAAAGTTAGATACATCAATAACTAAATTTTCTTCATCAATCTTACGATTAATAAGAATTCTAGCATTCAAATCGGTTATCTTCAAATTTCCACTCAACTGTGTTACACAATTCAAGTGAAGCATATTGTGTGTTGGTACAGGATACAATTGAATTAGATTATCATTAATCTCTTCAATTGCGCTTGGCCCTTGCCCAGAAATTGTAATCGAAATCGTATCGCTAAGTAATGATCCATCAAGCGTAGTAGCCACAATA
Organism: uncultured Paludibacter sp.; assembly: GCA_964466415.1. Taxonomy (GTDB): domain Bacteria; phylum Bacteroidota; class Bacteroidia; order Bacteroidales; family Paludibacteraceae; genus Paludibacter. Next base: position 30,749 of record CAYXQZ010000009.1, on the reverse strand, counting down.
CGAATTTTACCGTTACCAGTAGCGGAGCCGGAAGCCCATACATATTGTCCACCACCTGTAGAAGGTTTTAGGTATGCACCAATTGTAGTGTTGTCTAATATTTCCCATTTTGCAGTTGCTAGCATTGCATCGGCAGGAAGTATAGTCAGTTTTAACCGAACATTTCCACCATTACGTGTGATTTGTGGCAAATATGGGCTTGTAAATACCGACAATTTGATTGACTCAACTCTTTTCATACCCGTATATGCCGTGAGTGGGGCATTGTAATGTTGATTAATACCATCGAAGCGAACAATTACCAAAGAGAATTTAGGTACGTTTATCAAAATGCTATCCTTGAAGTTTGTAAGCGACACTGAATCTATCAATATCTCAGTATCATTGAATGAATTGGCATGTAAAGTGAATATTTTGCAGTTTGCACTATTCCCAATGTTATCAGGTATGTCGAGTTGAATTTTATAATCATTTTCAAAATCGCGGCTAAACAATGCTACCGAATAACTTGTGCTATCGGTATAAGCTTTACAACCTACAGGTTCAAGCGATAAAGGTATAGCACCACTATATATTTTATCACTTGTTGTAAGTCTTGTCTCTAATATAGTACCAGTACAGTATCTATTTATGAATTTTGTAACTTCAAACAAAGGTGTTTTTTTAAATGTTACTTCATCTTGTATCAATGAATACTGTCCACCTTTGAGTGTAAAAATAGCTGTATATGGCACTCCATAAACTGGAGCAGTTGCAAAATAATCGGCAAAAGAAATTGCTTGTCCAACCCGTCCATAGTATGAGTTTGTGGTTTGGTTTCCTTCGTAAAAATAGAATGGAAGCATACGTCCATTGGTAAGGGTTAGAACTTCTTTCCAATCGCTTTGCAAACCAGCCAGTTGTGTTTGCATCATTTGAAAACCAGACTTATAATAATCAAGTTGTGAAGTGCTCAGCGGAATTTCAGGGCTTAAATTCATGTTTCCACCCATATAACCGTCTAAAGCCAACGCATCGACATCGCTATTATTGTCGCCTGTCAACATGGCCGAATGGAGACCGTAATTCAAGCCTGGATGCCGACCGCTATAAGCAGTTTTAATTTTTGAATCGTAGCCAGGGGCATTTTTAATAATGGCAGAAACTGCTCTGGCCCATTTTCCATATAGCAAATAACCAGCTTCATTGCCCGTGAAAGGAGAGAAATGGGTAGTTGACCCCCATACTTCATTGCCTAAACCCAACATAATACCTTTGCTATTAGCCACTAAATTGTCATATCCTTCAGCCTGACGAATAGCCCCACCGGTTGTAGATGCCGCGCCACCCAAATACTCTATTAAAGTTCTAAAAGTAGTAGAATCGGTTTTGTAGTCTGTACGTTTATCAATACCCGTTTCAATATAAGTCTTAGCATTTAGAATATTGCCTAAGTTTACAAACTGTGCATACGAAAGATTTTCATCTGCACCTCCTTTTCCACTGCAGTATTTGAACGAAAGAAGATTGGCAGGAATACCGCCCCAACGAACGGCGGCTGGCTTCAATTCTTTTAATAGATTCAGCCCAATTTCAGAATAAGGTGAACCTGCTTTGTAAGCCGCTTTATTGACCAATTGGATATTGTCATATAAAATTTCACCATTGCTCAACGATATAAAATCTAAGTACCATGAAATTGTTGATCCGCTATAATTAGTGCTAAGTTCCAATTCATAAGTCTTCCATTCACCCGTAGGTGTAAATATAGCAGTATTAAATTCAGGTATTGATGAAAACTGACCTTTCAGTTGAACTTTAATATTGCCAGTGTAACCCGGATTTGCTCTCATGTCGAATCTGAGTAAATAAGTGTGTTGTTTATCAAATAATCCAGACACATTACAACGAAAATATCCGTTTGGCAAAGACGACACCTTAGCACACCATTTTCCACCATCGTGTGTATCGGTAATCCGTGTAAGAGTGGCATCGACAACAGATTTATCAAACCATTTAAGATTTGTGAGCGTATCCAATTTAGCACTTTCAAATGCACCATAAGTTATCAAATTATTACTTAATAAGCTAGTTCTTGAGTATTCAACACCTACTCCAAATCCATCAAATTTACACAAGGGTTTGTTGATAATTGATAGACGGGCTTTTTTCATTCCATCTCTTGTTTCATTAGGATCAAACATTAATGTATTGACAGAGTAAGGTGCTGACTTCTGAGATTCATTGTAATTGGCATCTACAGATGAAACAGAAAAAACATAAGAAGTGGTTTGCTCTAAATTGTTGATTAGCAACTCTGTATCTGCTAAATTGCTTGCGATTTTGATATTGCCCTGATAAACATTATATCCTCGCACCTTTGTTTCAGCATCTGTAGATGCATCCCAATGCAGTTTAACACCAAATGCAGTAGCAAAATCAGAACGTAGGTTTTGCGGAATAGTTGGAGCATTATTGTCAACTTGATAAGTAGTTGTAAGAATTAATTTTGAAGGTGCTGAAATATTTTGATAGGCATCGATGGCAACTACAAATATAGAGTAAAGCGATTGTGGAACCAGCCCTTTAACCAAATACTCAGTTGTATAGGCGGTATCCTTCTGCATCACACCATCTACAAATACAAGGTATGCTTTCACTTTTTTGTTATCCGTAGCAGCATCCCATTTAAGGGTTATATCATTCACACCAAGATTAGAAACTTTAAAATTTGAAGGAGTTGATGGTCGCGTTACATCAAAGTCAACCGAAAGGTTTTCCTTTTGAATTAACTGAATTGGAAGATCGGTTGAAGTCCATTTGAGCCAAAAAGGTTGTGTGTTTACAATATCTTTAGAATATGCCTCGAAGTAATAAGCCTTACCCGCTTCCAAAAGTGTAGATCCCGAAATCCAAGTGGATGTATAATCTTTTACCATTTCAGTAAGTGTTGCAAAATCTTTAGAAATTCCATCTGCTAAATTTAGATAAAAGGAAAATCCTTCATTTGAAAATCCCTGAAAAGTATAATAAGAAGTAGTGTTTGGAACAATATAACCATACATTTTAGTCCAGAAAAAATCCCTTGCTTTCGACTCGATAGGTGTAGTGGTTTCAAGAATTTTTTTATAAGACTCAGATGTAGGAAGATCCAAAGATGTTGGACGTGGTTCCCATGATTTGGTATCGTATTCAACAAAATTTGCCCCCGGGTCTTTAAAAGTAGTAATATTAAACGTCTGAGTTACCACCAATGAATCAACATCTGTACCAACTATTGCTACACCTCCATTATCTTTCACTTTTAGAGTAATGCTAACTGTACCAAGCTGTGATTTATCTTTAACATAAATAAATGCCACTTTATTTGGGGAATGATACACAACCGAATCGATAGTTAGTTTAGTTTCATCAAGCGATTTTGCATCGAAAGTAATACTTTGATTTTTAGCATCATCGCCATCATCAATCCCTGGCACGACCAATACTTGTTGTCCTCTACCAGTATAGATTTGCGAAAGAATTGTACCGCAATTTGGTTCGTAATTTACAGTAGGGTTTTGAGGAAGTGTGTTTACAACCAACGGAGCACTTAATTCTGATTCACCCGCTTCCACATCTTTTGCTTTTATTGTCATACTATATGACTTGTTGGATAACAATGCCACAATATTTATACTGTTGGAGGTTGTTGTGCCATAAAAAACACCATCTTTAAATACATCGTAAATTATAGAATTGCCACTTACTGCATTCCAGGAAAGCGTAAATTGAGTAGTTTTAAGATTTGAAACTGATAAATTTACTGGTGCTGAAGGCGGAGTTATCGTTACACCACCAATTTCGAATGGTACTTTATTAGATCTGTTGGCAGCAGATACCCAACGTACAAAAACTTCATAATCTCCCGCAGTAATCACATTGGGATTAAATTTAACACTCATTGTGCCTTTTGCAGTATTACCATCGTGTAAGTAATCTATTCCAACCCACTTTTGCAGTCCTTGCGGATAGTTGGTAACTACCCATGAACCCACTTTGGTAACCCCTTGTGCATCTGAGTTGTCAATTCGTATTGAATCGCCATTTGCAGCAACAATTTTAATAGCATCGATACACACATAGGCAGTTGTACCCGTATTGCTTACTTTTATATATCCGACTTCGCCTTGTGCAAAGCGAAATTTTCCGAGAGAATTCCAAATGGAGCCTTTAGCTGCTATTGTTTGATCTACCGTAAATGTGTAAGTCGCAGCCGAAAGATCAATAGATAAAAAGGCAAATAGAATCAGAAAAAGAATTCTAACGCTCAATTGAAGTGAGTGTACTTTTTTCATTTGTATAATTTGTAAATTAGTAATTCAAAGTTAAATCAATCTCATTTTTCAATGTGCAAATATCGTGTGTAATATAGCTAATAAAGCATACTTTTTTAGCCTTGTATAATACTTTTCAACACGCTAGATTTTCAACAATCATGCTCGTTGACTATTAACAGAGATGATACTAATTATACCCCAAATATAAATAGCCTTCAGATTAAAGAATCACTTAAAAGGAAGATGTTATTTAACATACATTAATATATATGTTTATTTATGTGTAAACCTAATGGATATTGCAGTAGTCTTATAATCAGCTATATAAAAAATATAACACTGTTTAAATGTACAATTAGTTTCTTTTTTTCATCGTGTTTAAATGCACAAGAAGCAAATAAGTTTGAAATTATTATTTCAAATTCAGTGTTTAATTATGAATGATAGAATCTGTTTAAGAAATAACAAGAATTGACAAACAAGCACAAAGTTATATTTTATTAGCAAAAAAAGCAGTGAGTTGATACTACCTTTTTGGGAAGTATCAACTCACTGTTGAAAATTTGATGTACTTAAATTAATACAAATTTAATACAGCAATAAATGCTAAAAACATCACCCATCTTATTTCCTACAGAGCCATCTTTTTATAGGATAATAAATTATTATGTTAAGAAATTTAGAAAATTAGATATAACTAGCCCATTGTTACTATGACATCGTTAGCTTCTTTCAATAGTTTAGAATCTATGATACTTCCATTGATTTCTGTTCCATTAAGAAAAACCTTTACAACACCCTTTTGAACACTATCGGGATTTTCAACTTTTATTCTCAGTTTTTTACCTCTAAAAATTCGTGTCATTTCAAATTCATTCCATTCTGAAGGAATACAAGGATCAATTTTCAATCCATCCACTACTGGCTGTAGGCCTAAAATATACTGACTTGCTGCCACAAAAGACCATGTAGCTGAACCACTTAACCACGGCACACGTGAATTTCCGTAGCGCGGACTCGATTTACTGTGTGTAGATTGACAATATACATAAGGTTCTATCTGGCGAATTTCGGCTTTGGTATTGTAAGCCGAAGGCATGTATTTACGGAAATACTCATAAGCACTATTCCCATTTCCACACATTGCTTCGGCAATTACCGCCCAACCTTGTGTGTGCATAAAAATACCCCCATTTTCCTTCATTCCTGTGTTGAAGAGTGCTGCACGTACAATGTTATAATCCGTTTCGGTATAAGGAGGGTCGCAAAGCATCACGCCATAGTCGGTTGCTAATCGGTCGCGCATACTTTTCAGAACCAACGATTTTTGTTCGTTAGTGGCTGCATCACTCATAATAGACCACACCTGAGGATTCATGAAAATCTGACCTTC
>CAYXQZ010000009.1:23278-24958 GCA_964466415.1 uncultured Paludibacter sp. | reverse complement strand
TTTCGATATAGGTTTTTAGTGCAAAACGGAGTTGCATGGCCACAAAAGTAGTTTCACCATCGTGACCAAACTTCAAACAATCGTTCCAGTCGGCATGTAGCCCACATGGCAGCCCGTGATTTCCCGAACGGTCGAGATTAAACTGAATGGCAGCACGCAAATGTCCCAACACGGTGGCTTCACCTTTGTCGGAAAAAGGTAATATCTTGTTGTAAAAATCAATATTCCCTGTTTCATTTACATAAGCCGGAACAGTATTGAACAGCCACATACAATCGTCGGAGCGGTATTGATTTTCGGTTGGAGCTGGTTCTTGTCCCGGTTTGTGCGATACTTTGTTGACTACCGGCATAGCACCTCCGGTGGAAACTTGTCCCGTAATCATTAGTTCTAATCTTTCGCCGGCTTCATCGGGAATGGAATGCATCACTCCCAATAAATCTTGTACACTGTCGCGATAACCAAGTCCATCGCGCTCGCTTGCTGAATATACCAAACTGGCAGCACGGCTCCATGCGTAGGTTATCAGGCAATTGTACGGACTCCACATATTCACCATACTATCAAATTCAGCATCAGGCGTTTTCACCGAAATGCCTTCAATACGGTTGTGCCAATGTTGTGTCAATTTTTCAAACTCACTATCAATGGCTTCAATATTACCGAATTTTTCTACTACCGCCTTTCCTTCCTTTCCTGCTTGCCCTACACCCATGAGTACAAAAAAATCTTTGCTTTCGCCGGGTTGAAGTGAGGCATCAATTTGTAGCACACCGCACAAATTATCGGCAGCCGCTTTAAAGTTGGAACATACTCCTTTCTCAATGGTTTCAGGATTAGCATACGTGCGGTAATTCCCTAAAAAACGCTCTAAATCGGTTTCATAACCTACAATTTCGCCACCCACAAAAGCCAGAAACGAATACCGTCCTTGGTCTTTTTCGTTGAAATTATCGGGCATCATGGGAATGTGCACATTGGTGCCATGACTGAGAATGCCATTCACCACATCCATCTTGCCAATGTATTGCGTGTATTGAAGATTCAGCAAATCGTCCATTGCATTCCAGTTATTGGCATATTCCACAAAAGTAAACAGACTTAGTTCACGTGGTTTGGCGCTATCATTCGTAACTTTCAAATGCCACACTTCGAAACTTTGGCCCAGCGGAACAAAATAGCGGGTTTCGGTTTTGATACCCGAATATTCAGATTCGATAATGGTGTAGGCAGCCCCATGGCGACAGGTATTTTTGTATTTGTCCAGCGGTTTACCAACAGGTTGCCACGACCCCGACCAATAATCAGCCGTTTCTTTGTCGCGTAGATATATGTATCTTCCGGGCTGGTCCAGGGGAACTGAATTGAAGCGCATCCTAATAAACCGCCCTTGTCCACCGGATTTGTAGAAACTATAACCACCGGCATTGTTGGTGATAATAGCACCGTATTCGGTTGAGCCTAAGTAGTTGCTCCACGATTTTGGCGTGTCTGGTCGTGTAATGACGTATTCTTTTTTTTCGTCGTCGAAATATCCGTATTGCATAAGAAAAAAAGTTTGAAGAATTTGAAAAGTTTGGAAAGTTTGACGTTTGAAGAGTTTAGAAATACAAGTTTATTTTTTTTTAGCTTTCAATTCTGCCAACTCTTGATTGATTTCTATTACCTTTTGTTCGTCCA
>CAYXQZ010000009.1:0-23178 GCA_964466415.1 uncultured Paludibacter sp. | reverse complement strand
TTAGCTTTCAATTCTGCCAACTCTTGATTGATTTCTATTACCTTTTGTTCGTCCAACTTATAGAATAACAATGCAATAACAGCAATAATACTCCAAAAAGCGGGCATAATGGCAAATAATATTTTCACTCCATTTTCAGTTTCAGTTGTTACGGGCGCATTGGCTACAAATCCAAAATACGCTAATAAATATCCAGCAATTGCACCCCCAATAGACCAACCAAATTTTTGAGCAAAGTTTGCCGACGAGTAAATAAGCCCTGTAGCACGGCGGCCGGTTTTCCATTCCGAATAATCGGCAGTATCGGCATACATGCTCCACATCATGGCCATAGCTGGCCCAATGGCTAAATTGCACAAAGCCTGAAATAAAAACATCATGGATATCTGGTCTTTATCTAAAAAATAATATCCCACGCTCAATACAGTTCCAATGGTCATAGAGCCTATATACACCCGTTTTTTGCCAACCCAAGCCGCCATTGGTTTTAATAAAATAGTCCCCAGAATACTACAAGCAGTGCCTACTACCATAAATGTGGAAACGAGTGTTTCTGCTCCAATCTTAAATCCAAATAAATCAGCAGTACCAGCATTATTCACATAATATTTAAAATAATAAATAATAGACCCGTTACGGATGGCCACATACAAGCAGGTCATTATGCCGACCAGCGTCAGAATAAGCCAAGGCACATTGCTAAATAAATCTTTCAAATCATTTTTCAACGAACTTTTTTCTTCCGACACAGGCTGAACTCGCTCTTTACAAAGAAAAAATGTAGTCAGAAACATGATTATTGCCAAAATTGAATAAATACCCATAGCAGCCGAAAAGCCAAATTGCTCGTTGACAGAACCATCAATATTGGCTTTTAGTAAACCAAAATAATTTACCAATTTCAACGTAAAACCTTGTACGATAAGTCCACCTACGAAAGCGGAAATGGAGCGGAAAGCTGATAAACTGGTTCGTTCCAACGAATTATTAGTCATTACTGCCATTAATGCTCCATAAGGCACATTAATGGTAGAATAAATAAACATCATGGCCGTGTAGGTAATGTATGCGTAAACCAATTTTGCACTAGAAGCAAGTTCTGGAGTATAAAAAGTAAGTAGTCCTAAAAAGCCAAATGGCAATGCAGTGTAAAGTATCCAAGGCCTAAATTTACCATAGTTAGACTTTGTTCTGTCAGCCAATATTCCCACCAAGGGATCGTAAAAAGTGTCCAACATTCTAACAACCAAAAACATGGTGCCAGCAGCCGATGCAGAAATGCCAAAAACATCGGTATAAAAATACAACAGAAACATAGTGAATGTTTGGTAGAAAAGATTCGAAGCCATATCGCCTAAACCATATGCCGATTTTTCAAATACTGAGATTTTCTCTGCGGAATTATTCATCTATTTTAATATGGAATTAGTTTTGCTTTTTTGTCTTCTATTTTTTTAATCGAACCGTCTTACAAATTAAGTTTTGCAAACATAAAAATCAATATAATCTTACTTCAATGCTGATAGTTTAATCACATTACTCTGCCATTCTTTATTACCTCCTTATACCAATGATAGCTCAATTTTGGGGTTCGTTTTAACGTATCGTAATCCACTCGAACCATTCCAAAACGCTTGCTATAACCAGCACTCCATTCGAAATTATCGAGCAAACTCCATGGGAAATATCCGACTACAGGATAACCTTCATTGATGGCTCTTTTCACGTTATGTAGGTGTTGGCGATAATACATAATGCGATCTAAATCGTCGCACTGTCCGTTAACAAGTTCTCCACCATCCGATATACCGTTTTCACTCACAAAAACGGGAAGCTTGTCGCAATGAAGAGCCTCTTTCAAAAAACGTATTCCCCAGTAGATGGATTCGGGCACGATTTTCAGCCAGTCCATATTTCCTGTTGGGTAGTTTTTGGGAAATGGAATTTCTTCGTATCCTTTTTCATTTGACGCCGCTCTAACGTAGGTTGCGGTATAGCAATTAAACCCTATGGAATCAAGTGGTTGCGAGATTATTTTCATATCACCTGATTGAATATCAGGGCATTGCGCTCCCATATCTTTCATCCATCCTTCGTCGTAATTTCCAGTCAAAATAGGTACTAATATTCCACCATTTTGTTGTGATCGTACAAATACCTTGCGAGCTGCCTCAATATTCTCGGGCGTTTCCACAAACGGGACATAGCTTTCGTGAGAACTTGCAAATGAAATATTTGTTTTTCTTGGCGAACTTGCTCTAATCGCTTGAATGGCAGTGCCATGGGCAAGCAATATATTGTGAATTATCTGGTTTCGTTCTTTAACAGAAGCAAGTTGAACACCCGGTGCATGACTTCCTTCCCAGCTGTTATGAACTTTGTATCCCATATACGACATCGAAGATATCTCGTTGATGGTGATCCAATTATTTATTTTATCTCCTAGGTGATTCACGACTGTTGAGGCATAGTCTCCAAAATCCGCAACAATTTCTCGACTTTGCCAGCCTTTGTATTTGTCCTGCAAGGCTTGTGGCAAATCCCAATGGTACAAGGTAGCGTGGGGAGTTATGCCATTTTTTAATAATGCATCAGTCAATCGTTTGTAATAGTCAACTCCTTTTTCGTTAACTTTTCCTCGTCCTTCGGGGATAATACGAGGCCACGCAATACTAAAACGATAGTGTTTGATGCCCAAATCGACCATCAGTTTTATATCATCTTCGTACAAGTGGTACTGATTGCACGAAACATCGCCGGTATCGCCATTTTTGGTTTTTCCGGGTGTATGGCTGAAGGTGTCCCAGATGCTTTTACCACGACCGTCTTCATTTACTGCTCCTTCCACCTGATATGCAGCAGTGGCGGTACCCCACATGAAATCTTTAGGAAATTGACCAAGCTCCAACTCGCTCAATTTTCCATTTTTCTGAATACTGTTTTGAGACGCCAGTAAATTAGGAATATTTCCTCCAAAGGTAAACGCAGCAGTAGCCATTGCACTTTTGGTAAGAAACGAGCGTCTGGAGATGTTTGAGTTTTTTTCCATTGTTAAATCTTTAAAGGATATCAGAACTTTATACTTTGAAAGCCAGATTTAAGTGTGATTTTTTTATTCTTCCATACAAAAGTTGCCTGCATACCATTTGGAATGCTCACATCACCAGACAAATGCTCTCCATTGCGCTTCAAATTGAGCACAATATTGCCTAAATGGTGTGGATAAATTGCATTTAGCGTAGTCAGACTACCAAAAGCGGGTGCAATTTCCACCACTTTATGGCCTGGTGATAGAGCATTTATTCCGCAAACAGTACGATAGAAAAAATAGAGTGGAATTGTACTCCATGGATGGCATTCGGATCGTTGGTTCTCTTCACCCCATTCGAGAGGCATTTCAGTAAATGTGGTCAATCCTCTCTCCTTCATTAATTTCCATGACGACAGTTCACTAAGGAAAGCATCTTGCCTTCCAGTTTTGTTCATTGCTTCAAATAAATAGAGGTGCAAAAACAAATCTACTTGACCGAACCAATCCTTTTTTACCAATAGTTTATCCATCAACAACTTTGTATCATTTCCAGTGCTTGCCCCAGCCAAAATTGCCAATAAATTAGTTATCTGACTAACTTGTTTGTTTTGAGTCGATTCGATGTAGAATCCTTCGCTATTTTTACATAAATTATTTACAGCTTTGCAAATCTCATCAGCTCTACGAGTAAATTCTTTGGCTTGAACAGATTTTCCCAAATAGTTGTAAATATCGGCTGCATGACGCAATGTATAAGCATAATGCAAGGTATACAACACATTGCTTTCGTCTTTTTTTATAGGAGGAACACCGTTTTCATACCCTCGTGGCCAAGCCAACGCACCCCACCAGTCGATGTTCGATAGCAGACCGTTAGCACCACGGCGTTGTTCAAACCAATCCAAAACGGAATAAATACCCAATTGAAACTGACCGATAAATTCTTTGTCATCGCGCCAACGCATGTAGTCGTGTACTTGGTCTATCCAAATCAACGAATAGGATGGAATTACCAAATTCCAGGCATTTGGATAACAAGCCAGCGTTAATCCTTCGGGCATTCGTGACTCATTAAATTGAATAAGTGCATTCCGATTCAATCTATCGTCGCCAGAAAGTGTTGTTAAAACCAAGTTATGAACCCGTGAGTCGCCTACGTATTGCATCTGCTCGTAAGCGGCATCTGACATTAATATATCTTGAGCACAGACACTTGCTGTGCGCCAACCAGCATTCATCATCCATGTCAAAGTCGAATCGTTAGTTTCAAATTTCGCTTTTCTATCCACAGGAGCTGTACACAAAACGTGATGATAATCTTCTATCACTAAGGCCTCATTTTGAGTTTCAATATCCAACTGAATAAACCGAAAAGACCGAAGATAAGTTGGCTTAAACAATCTATTTTCACCACCGTCGGGAATAAAAATATCTTTTACGCCCACCATTCGTTTTCCTTCAATATCGTTGCGATTTCCTTTGGGTGACATGTTTTTCACAATCAAATTTTCGGCATACATTGCCTGAATTTTGGCATTTTTACCGCCACTAACCAACATTTCGGGATAACCGATGGTCTCGTAGGTTTGGTCTATTAGCAAACTTACTTTTTGATTGGCAGGTATTGTCAAATGTCCTTTCCCGTGTAGAAAATCTTCATTTCTCTCAATTCCTGTGGCTTTTCTGATTGTTGTAAAAGGAACATTGATTTCGCGCAATAAAGCCGTTCTTCGAGGAATAAGCAATTTACCCCCGCTAAAATTAATGCCGCCTGCATCTTGTCCAACTCGGCCATTGGCAATATCGCACCACTTTGCTTTCAACCATTTACTATCGTCGAATGTAGATTTTTCCCAACCCCACGGATAAAGATTTCCAAAAACTGAATCGGTTGGATTGCAAACATACAAACCCCAATCAACGGTATTTCTGTCTGCCATCCAATCCACAACATTGGGTTTGAAAGCCACATTTTGAATGCACATCCAAGCTCCTCCGCGGGTATTCACCAGCTTTTCAGCATCGGTTTCGCCCATCAAAATAAAAGAGGTCATTTGCGAAAAAATGGTAAACGAGCGATGCGGACCCCAATTGACAACTTCGGCAGCCAAGGTGTTTGTTCCCTTTTCGAGGTATTGTGCAATGTCCACTGTATCGTAAAACCAATGCGTAATATCGCCTCTGGCAGGACCTCGCAAAACATAATGTCCGTTCACAAAAAGACGATAATGATTATCGGCCGACAAGTGAATTACAAACCTTGATGGTTGATTTTGCAACTCAAAACTTTTCCGAAAAAGGACAACTGAGTGCTCTTTTGTTGAGACGGTTGGGTGCATTATCCAATCTGCTTTCCACTTTGTAACTTGTGCAGAAATACCTATCGAGTATAAAAAAAACAGAAGAAAAATGAAGTATTTTAATTTGATTTTTTGTTTCATGGATATTGCTTTTTGACTTTACATTGACGGTCGTGCATTCTTATATCATTTATCGTATTAATTCTTCTCCAGTTTCAGAATCCAAAACCAAAGTTGCTCCCCCTTTTGGAAATTCGCATTTTATCTCTTTTCCGTTTTTAAGAATGATGTTGTGTAAACCCTCTTTTGTACTGTGAATCACCAGCATATTGTTTCCTTCATATACAATTTCTCCATTGTTAACATAGAAATGTGCTCCTGATTCTTTAAGCAAAAACTTCATCAGTTTATCACCATATTCGGGCAAGCCAACATACCAAGATGTGTAGTTTTTCAGTTTTTTTCTCGCAATTGCCGGTTTCTCTATTTCTATATATAATCCAATGCTTTCTGCTTGTGCATCGTCAACAACAAAAAGCGGATCAACCGGCTTTTTACTTACGCCATATTGATATTCGAAATCCTTGCGATTAATTGTTACCTCATACGCTTTTGTGGGTCGTAACAATGTGAAGTTGAAGCCTGTCAACGCTTTCATATTGGAAGTCGAATAGTTTTTACCATCAAAATAACCCGGAGCATACATCCAAATTACATTTCTGTTATTGTTGAGGACTTTCTCCTTAATCAATTTTAATTGCTCCGTTGTAATGCGATAGGTATTGTTAAAAATCACAACCTTATATTGAGCCATATTCACTTTATTCAAATCTTCGATATGAATATAATCGGCAGCAATACCTGCTTTCCATGTGGCAGCACTCATCCAGTAGGTGTTGACGGTAGTAGGAACTAACAGATTTTTGTTTATGCTTAAGTTGTAGTACACTTCGGTGTCATAAATCATCAGGACATCGGCATTCGAAGTAAACGGTTTTGCAGATTGTTTTTCAAAAATCGCTTTCGATTGCTTTATGTCTGACAGCAACTCAGGATAATCCCAATAGCCATTTGAGCCTACATCTGCTGCTAATTCATTGTAAATACGTGCACCAGCAACACCAAAATCGAAGAACCAAAATCCTTGTCCATTCACAGCAGAAACTGCCATATTTCGTCTGACTTCCGAACGTGCTCTGTTCATCACGCTGTCGTATCCGGCCATCGCAGGAGATGCACCAGCAACAGAAACTGCGGTTAAATCGGTTTGATGGTCATATTCGTCCAGCCAAAGTTTACCATTTAGTCTGATGGTGGTATTTAGCGAGCGTGAACGAGCCGGTTCACCAGGTTTTTGAGCATCAGGATAATAACATTGTGGTCCACTCAGGTAGTCAACGAAAGGTGAATTTAAGATTTTTTGAATCTCAAGATGACCACCTACTGACTCTCTGCTAAAAACGGGGAATGTATAACCATAAAATGTTCCTGTAATGATGGGACGATTCCAGTTTTGCTTTACGATTTTGCAGAAACTGATGATATTGTCGGCCACCAATTCGTGCTGACATTTGTAGTAATCTGCAAGCTTCTGATTTTTTGGGAAAAGTCCATTCGAAACATCGTTTCGTTCGTTCATTTCAGGAACAAATACATTATCAAATGTTAGCGAGCCATCTGACCAAGCCTTTTGTAAAGCATTGTTTGTTTTGTATTTTTCTTTCAGCCAACTTTTGAAATGGAGTTGCATGGGTAAGCTCACATCGGGATTGTTTTTCATAAAACCCCAATAATGCCATTCACCATAAATTCCACCCGCTAATTGCATTCCAATTACATAATTTCCCTCGGAAGTTGAAGCAAGCTTTTTTGTGAAATCAGCAACCTTAGCACTCATCGTATTTTGCCATAACTTCGAAGCTAAGCTATACCGATTGATGGTCGTTGGATCATTCTGTAATATTCTTTGAAACCGAAGTTCTTTATCGTAATCAACTGCTTCACTGTCTGCATATTTTGTACATTCCGCTTTGTGGATTTTATTCCACCAAATAGGCGGATTAACATGAAGGCGTATAATTACTTTTGCTTCGGGACAGATATCGGTAATTCCCCTGATGAGTTTTTGTGCAGGAGTGATGTCTAAGGAATCGTTTTCGCTTTTCCACATCTCGTCAAACATCAGGCAGAAATAGAAAATCCGAACTCCAGCATCATACATACGTCTAATGTTATGCTGTGGCATCTCTTCGTAGGTAAGTCGCCCTCCTGGCAAATCTGTTAAAGCATAAATCATTGGATATTCGGGCTTGCCATCTACATAAAGTGTTGGTTTACCACAGGCAGGTTTAACTTCAGCAGAATGAGGGTTTTGACCACTAATATCTTTAGGTTGATTTAATAAAAAAAATGAAATTATTGTACAGAATTTGAGTACAAAGTTATTTCCGCTATTGTTTTTCCACATAATTTCTTTTTGTTTAAACTCCAATAATAAATAAAAAATCTGACAATAACAAAAACGCTTTGCAAAAACTATTACAAAGCGAATATTTTTCTTTTTAATAGCCAAGCTACTCTTTAAAAAACTTTCCAAGTTTAGATAAGTTTTTGTAAAAAGAAACTTGAATTATTATGGTTACAAATATATTTCATTTACTATTCTCACAAGCATATTTATTTAGCAAAAACCAATACTTTTTAAACAGAACGGCCTTATAACAAATCCATAAAACCGGGTAGTTACAGTCAAATTCTTTGGATTTTTATTTACAAACTACAGGAACACTACTTCTTTAAAAATCTACCTTTTAATACGTTGAACTTAGTCCTAACTTTAACAAGATAAATGCCTGATTCAAAGCTATTCAAGTCAATCGATATTTTAGAATCGGGAGAAATAATTTCTTCAATAGATTTCAAAATTCTGCCATTCAAATCTGATATAGTTATTTGTGCTGTACCTATTGATTTCATTTTCAAAAACAGATTATTATCTACAGGATTTGGATATAAAGTTAGTTCATTGTCCTTTGACTCGAATACTCCTGTAGAAATATCATTCAGTGTAGTAACATTCAAAATTGAACTGATAGTTGATACATTGGCAGCTGCATCTTTTGCTTTTACTGACATGGCATATGTTATGGATGGAGACAAACCATTGATTAGTAATGAAGTTGTAGAAGTGTAACCAAAAAACACCCCATCTTTATATACATCGTAGCTTGTTACTCCAATATTATCTGTTGAAGCAGACCAATTCAATGTGAAATCGTTAGTGTGAACAAGACTTGCTGATAAATTGGTTGGTGCTGTAGGTACTTGGGTATCATCAATTTTTGGAGGTGTTACTGCAGCATAAGTTTCACCAAAGCGCAAATCGTCCATCCATATTTTATTGCTATTCTGTGTGCCATAAACAACAAAGTGTGAAAATAACATATCTGCATCTGCCGCAGTCAGATTCACTGTCAAATCAGGGTTTACAGGTGCAATTGCACCTATTGAATTTGGATTGATAAAGAGACGTATTTTGTCATAGGGTTGTTGAAAATCAACTGCCAATACTACTAACGATGTAGCTCCACTCACCACCGGAATTACACTTTCAATAGTACGAAATGTCACATTGGCCTCTATGGTATTGAAATCTTTAATGGCAATTGCCCATTTGCCATTGCTGACTAACACCTTAAGATTTTGCTCTTTTTTAAAATTAATTCCTGTGGTAAATCTAAAAATGTCATCGCCAGAAATAATTGGTGTATTTGCTCTAATTAAGCAACTAAACCAAAGCGTAGTTCCTGTTTGTCCAATAAAAGTTGGACTGTTTGCTGATACCAAAGTTGGGCATTTGGTTAAATCGAAAGGACGATACGCTATTTGTCCGTTGAATCCCATTTTGGCATAAGAAGTGCCTGATGTTTTTAGGGTTGAATGCGTAAAAGCTGTTTGATTTTGAATAGTCCAAACCGTATCGGCTGGTACGCGGTTTGGGATAATCCATGTGGCTCCCACAGACGTCCGCCACATTGATTTCCAACCTGTACCCGTATTCAAATTGTCCAACATAATACCATTGGACTGACCAAAATCATCCGTAGCAAAAACCGTATTTTTGGGAGCACCCAAAACGGTTAGTGTAAATATTCGGAGAGTATAGTCATTATCATCATCAATAGCTCTAACTGCAATGCGGAAAGTGCCTGTTTCAATAGGTGTACCTGTAACAGTAACTTTGCGAGTGCCATAGATTAAGCTAATACCTTTAGGTAGATCTCCTACGGCATCCATCCGAATGGTTCGGTCGCCACTTGTACAAACTAACTCGTTGTTGTAACTAACGCCTTCGACTGCAGGTGCGAGTTCATTTGTGGCAGCAAAGATAGGTCTTGATCCAATGGAGTCATCCACTTCACGCAGGTTTTTATATTCGCTATAAAATTTGGTTAATCCATTAAATTTAGGAGCGGTTGTATTCACTTGGTCAAGCGATTCCCAAACTCCCCACATACCATACACGCCGCCTGAGGCGCCAGTACTCCCATATTGCGATGGAGTGTACATACCTTTGGCTTTGGCAAGCATAGTGTTGAGGTAATACATCTCCCCATAACGTTGGTCACGTTGTACAGATTTAATAAACTCGGAGAATTTTGCTCTACCAGTATATTTCGGCCCACCATGGGTGTATGCATAACAAGTGTCTGTCGCATTGTTACCAAACTGATAACAGAAAATAGCTCCGGGAGTGCTACTGGTTACAATTTTTTGGGTAGGAACATCTATGTAGGTACTATAGTCGCTACTCAAACTCATACCGCCTTCGTAGGCAACCAATGGAATGTGGTATTGTTTGGAAATGTTAATCATTGTTGGCCCGAAACCGCCTCCGCCTCCTTGGTAGTCTTTGCCGTTGCTGCTTGCTTCTTCGCCCAAAATACGGTATTTCCACTCTTTGAAAACAGTATCTAATGCGGTGGTGGTAGCTGCTCCGTTTTTCCATGGACTACTTTCAAATATATATTTTTCAATGCTGTTACCAAAATATGAAGTACAAGCCAGTACATCGGGATGAACTGCCGGACTTAATGTTGGACCATAAGTTACTGCCTCGGATGCTACAGCAGAAGAATATGTCGACGATACTGTCCACAAGGCCAGCACATTTACTAAACGATTGGGGTTGCTGAAGCGATTTTTAAATACGCTCCACACTTCACAAAACCGACGAGCGATCCACTGCTCGCGAGTGATGCTTTTGCTATAAGACGTATTGTATGCTACTCGCTGATCTTCGGCATAACAACCCTGAGTGAAATAACCACTGCGAACACGGTTGTCGCAAGGTGTCCATATTTCGTTAGAATACTCTAAATGAACTCGCAAGTTAGAGTTTAATCCAAGGCAACCTGTGCCATCGGGATCTAATCCAGCGCACAACATTGCCAGTGAATCTACAAATCCATCAGTAGCTGCATGCGGTACATTTATCCAAGCATCTTTGTTGAGCTTATTGCACATCTCGATCATATATTCGAACGATACGCCGGCATTGCCACTTATTGGCGCAGTTCCATAATAAGTGGTAGCTTGTCCGCCAGGAACGATACGAGGTGTAAAGTTATCGCTGCATTGAGAACTATAGTTTGGTTTTCTTCTATCTCTCCAAAATTTCACGGGGCTGGAATTGGTATTCATCCAATCCATGAAGCGGATAACACCGAAAGCAGGATTATTGAGCTTGTCGAGTAAAGCTGGATGTATAGTGGGTTCGGCTTCACCAACAGCTGGTTCTAAGGATTTGTTGAAAGGATCGGTAGGATTAGGCATCCACATCCGCACTTTGGTGGGTGGGTTAGATGGATTAATTTCGCGAATACTACATTTTACTCCATTTGGTTCTGATGCTTGTCCAACTATGTAATAACGTTTTCCATTCACCATCATGCCGGTTTGGCTATTTGCCACCGGTGAGGAGCTTATGAATGTGCCGCCATAAATCTGAATATCGGCTTCTCCTACCCAACTTACGCAGAAAATACCTCTATACAAACCATTTCGTCCAGCATCAGCATTTTGTCCGGGATATACCATAAATGGTGTCCCTTTGGGATAAGTAGCTGTGGTGTCGGGCAACCATTTAGGATATCCATTTGAATTATAAATACCTGATCGAGTAGAAAGCTTTGTAGTTGTTACCAACGTCCAACCGCGTTCGTCGCAATTGATAGCATTGGCAAAATTACACTGGGCATAATAGGAGTTGGCAGATAAACCTATCTGCATTTCAGGCAAAGAGGATTTATTAAACTGAGCAATAACAGGTAGCGCGAGATTTATTGTGGACAGAAAAATTGCAAAAAGAAAACTTGAAAAAAGTTTTTTCATGAGATTTACATTGGAATTAGAAGTAAGCACTTTCAGATTTTGAGTAGAAATATTGGATTTTACAATTCAATATTCCTCGATGCAAATATAGATATACAAGCATCCAACTATCTACTATTTTTTTATCTAATTATAATACTTTTAGTACCAATAATTAAAGCATTCAACTATCTCCAAACCAGCACACCCGCAGGTGTTAGGTCTTTTGTTCCAAATATAATTTTGGCATCTTTTGGAATGTCGAAAGTTATATTTACGGAAGAATAATTGATGGCTACCCAAAAGCCATCACGCCAATTAACAATCACACCCTCAGGTAATTCAGATACTGACACACCTGCAGTTTGATAAACTTTTTTCAAAACAGCTTTTTCAAGTAAGCCATCATCGGTGTCAGTGCCAATAAAAGTAACCGTACCTTTTCCTAGTTTGCGATGGACTACAGATGCTTTTCCTGTATAAAATTGGTCGGAGTATGTTGCCCAAGTTTTGGTACTTGCAGCTGGTTCTAGTATGTCGCCCCAATTATTCCAAAGATAGGTATTTCCGCCAAATAAAACTTTTGCGTTCATTTTGGCTCCAAGCATGTCATTCATCTCAATTTTGGCACCAATTAAACTGCTAATTGATTCTGCCCAAGCAGCTTCTGGGAAATGACCGTTGCGGTCAGTTAATCCAGTACGACATGATAATACAAGATTTCCACCATTCTCGGCATATTTCCACCATTTGTCAACCAACTGTTTATCCACCATTTGGTAGGCTGGAACAACCACAAATGGATAAGCACTTAAATCGCGACTTTCACCTACAATATCAACCGGAACAGAAAGGGTTTTCAGGGCAGAATAATACTTTGTAATATGCGATTTTTGATTCCACTGAAAGGTTTGAGGCTGAATTGTTGTTTCCCACACATTATCCACATTGTATAAAACTGCTGTTTTTCGGGTAGAGTATTCCTTTGGCATAATGGCATTGGGAATGTATAGTTTACGAATTTCACGAATTTCTTTCATAAACTGGCTATATTGAGCCCCACCATTCAAAACGGTTACACCATCTGTACCCACCATACCGTAATGAAATTGCTCGCCACCAAAAAGTGGCTGACGAAAACGATATGAACAGATAAAATCCAGCCCACCGGCAAAGGCATTCCAAAGCCATGCTCTAACGGCACCAGGATATGGTTGCGGATTATAACTGCCCCAGTTTACTTGCCCAGGCTGAAGTTCCATAACGCCCGTAACACCATTGAGCGAACGGAAGAAATCATTGGCATAAGATATCCGCCAAGAATCACCCAGTCGAAAACCCTGATTGCCAATCCCTTCGGTATATCCCGCCACTGGATACATGGTGTAACAAATAAAATCGAGGTCAGTACTACGCCAAGGATCCACATCGGTGTGGTCATGCATAAAATTAGAGGTAACAAACTGAGCTTTAGAAATATTGTCTTTCAACGTTTTATTTTGCAAACTAATAAATGACGCACATTCATCGGCGTTAAATCGTTTCATGTCCACCATAGAAGTTGGACTTGCAGTTCCTGCAATCAATCGTCCATCATTTGGCAATTCTATTTGACTAAAATCGGAATAAACTCCTGACCAAAAAGCAGTTCCCCAAGCTTTGTTGAGCGCATCAATGGTTTGGTATTTCTTTTTCAGCCACACTCTAAAACTTGACTGAGCTGCCGGACTGTAATCCAATGTTCCATAATGTGAGGGTTCATTATCTATTTGCCAGCCCCAAATCCGTTTATCGTTGGCATAATGCTTGGCCATAGATTCTACCACTTTTTTTGTTAATTCCTGATATTTTGCACTTGACCACGAGTAATGAACACGCGTTCCGTGCATAGCAGTTTGTCCGTTTGGCTTTTCTACTAAAATTTCGGGATATTTACGGGTAAGCCAAACAGGTGGTGTGGCCGAAGGTGTACACATTATCACTTTCAGGTTATTTTTACCGGCCAATTCTACCGCTTTATCCAACCATTTGAAATCATAGACGCCTTCTGTGGGTTCTATTTGTGCCCAAGCAAACTCAGCAAAATGCGTAAATTCAAATCCCATTTCAGACATTTTTTTCAAATCTCTATCCCATTGCTCTGGATTCCAAGCTTCCGGATAATAATACACTCCTGTCTCCACCATTTTTTCGGGTTTAAAAAAGGAGGGTTGTGCATACATCGAACTTATGTAAATGAAAAACACTGATAACAAAATTGAGGTTTTCATATTTTTTGTTGTTTTATAATGACAAAGTTACTCTTCAAATTTTATTGTGAGACAAGCTCTATAAATACATTAATATTGATGTTGCAATTTCAATTTTACCCCCTTTTTCGGTTTTCATCATCACTTTAAACGACATTCCACCGCCGCTTTGAAAATACATGGCTTTTATTTTGTGGTATCCAGCTTTTAACGCAATTTGACCCGAACGCTCCTGATTGCCGTGTGATTCATCATTGTTGACAACCAATTCGTTGGCTACATATAGCATTGAACCATCGTCGGACGATGTATAGAATGAATAAATCCCATCTTGTTGAATGTAAATGTAGCCTTCAAGCAGAAGTCCAAAATAGAGCGGGTCGTAGGTTTTTGGAAATTCAAATTTATCGGCTATACCAGACGATTTAAGACTTAAGGTTGGAAAATCTGCCATTTTCGAAATTACTCCTTCATAATAATTGTATTTCACCCCAGATTTTAACTTAGAAATATCCACCTTTTCTGGTTCGATGAATTGAGCAGGAATGTATTTACCAGTAACAACAGCACTTTCAATTCCATTTGGCAAGATTACCTTAGCTTTCAAGGTCATTTCACTTTTAATTTCAACTGCTGAAGTATATTTTGGAGAATTCAAGTTGGGCTCAGAATTGTCTGTAGTATAATATATATCACCTTTACTTTCTTTATTTATCAATGTTACAAGAGTCTGATTAATAAATAAATTACTACTCAACATTCCTGTTGGTGGTGGTATATTGAATGCGTAATTTTGAGTTTTCAACCTCAAATAGTGTGAATTTATTCGCTTTAAAAAATCTTCGTAATTTCGATTCAGTGTATCTGTCCAAAGCACTTCAGACAATGCTAACATACGAGGCAAAACCATTTCCTCCACTTTTTGAGAGGTTATCATTCTTTCTGTCCATACATTACCTTGTGCTCCAAGCACAAATTTGGTTTCAGCAGGAGATAGATCGCTGCTAATTGGTTCAAAATG
Source organism: uncultured Paludibacter sp. (assembly GCA_964466415.1). Lineage (GTDB taxonomy): Bacteria > Bacteroidota > Bacteroidia > Bacteroidales > Paludibacteraceae > Paludibacter. Next base: position 8,205 of record CAYXQZ010000009.1, on the reverse strand, counting down.
ATACACTTTCTCGAGCGAAATATTATTTCCACCCTTGTCCATTTCGTTAAACTGTGGAAAATCGAAATAACAATGTGTGTCGGGGGTCATCACCACTCGATGCCCCATTTTTGCTGCTTTCACACCGCCAGCAATCCCATTCCACGACATAACAGTGGCTTCGGGGGCTAATCCTCCTTCTAAAATTTCGTCCCAACCAATCAATTTTCTGTTTTTTGATAGCAAGAATTTTTCGATTCGTTGAATCAAATAGCTTTGGAGCTGCTCAGGATGTGTAAAGCCTTCGGCTTTCATCCGTGCCTGACACTTTGGGCAGCTCTCCCAGGTTGTTTTCTTGCATTCATCACCACCTACGTGGATATATTTGGATGGAAACAAATCCATCACTTCAGACAAAATATTCTCCAAAAACTCATAAGTTTGCTCATTTCCCACACAAACCGGATCGCTAAATTCCCAGCCAAGTTTTGGGTTTTTACGCCACGGTTTGCCTGTGCATGAAAACTCGGGATAAGCTTCCAACATTGCGCCACAATGTCCAGGCATTTCAATCTCAGGCACAACCGTAATTTTGCGGTCGGTAGCATATTTCACAATTTCCCGAATGTCATTTTGAGTATAAAATCCTCCATACAGTTTCTTTGATTTATCATTTGTTGGATAAATAAAATAGTTCCATGGTTTGTCTGTGTCATCTTCTCGCCAAGCACCTAATTCTGTGAGTTTTGGATATTTTTTTATCTCGATTCGCCAGCCTTGGTCGTCCACCAGATGAAAGTGAAAAACGTTCATTTTGTACATTGCAATCAAATCAAGATACTTGAGAATGAATGCTTTTGGAAAGAAATGCCGACTGACATCCAAATGCATTCCACGCCATTCAAATCGAGGCGAATCAGTAATTTTAAGACAGGGAATATTGATTTTCGAAATATTTTTTTCAGGTAATAATTGAAGAAAACTCTGAATTCCGTAGAATAATCCAGTTTCAGTTTTGGCAATAATCTCACAACTTTTGGACGAAACTTGCAACTGATACGCTTCATCGTCCATAGAAAGTGATTTATCCAGCTTCAACAGAATAGAGCCATCAGATTTCTGATTTTTTTTCAAAACTACAAGTTTTATTCCTGTCAATGTCTTGATTTGACCACTCAAATAGATGTCTAAATTGGTTCTTGAAGGGATGATTGCGACTTTATCCGTCAGAATAAATACGCCTTTACCCATCTCAATTTTATTTGGTAATGGAATGATATTAACCGACTGCGAATAGATAGTTGAGAAAGCAGAAAGGCACATGAAAAGTATAAATATTTTTTTCATTTTTGCTTATTTAATGCGTTCAACCAAAGTTTTAGGTTGGTAGACCACGAGGCAATGTGCTCGATGTTAAGACTTAATCCAAAGCCATGTTTTCCCTCAGACAAGATATGCAATTCGGCTGAAACATTGTTTTTTCGTAAGGCTTTATAGAATAAAAGAGCGTTTTCAGCTGGCACAGAATTATCATCATCCGCAAGAGCAAAAAATGTTGGAGGCGTATCTTTAGTTACATTTAACTCGCTTGAATAGAATTTAATAAGTTCCTCAGTTTGGTTTTTCCCCAATAAAGCAGAACGCGAGCCAATATGAACACAACTATCAACAAACGAAATAACAGGATACATCAGCACCATAAAATCGGGGCGGCAACTTTGCTGTTCGATGCTGTCTTTGGAATTTTTATTCCCTTCATCATTATGTGTTCCAAGCGTAGAAGCCAAGTGTCCACCTGCTGAAAAGCCCATAATGCCAATTTTATCAGGTTCAATATTCCAATTTTTAGCATTGGCTCGCACCAAACGCATTGCTCGTTGCGCATCCATCATTGGTGCCTTGTGTGGCTCAATAGTATTGCCTGATGTGGGCAATCGGTATTTTAACACCACCGCAGCCACGCCAATCGAATTGAGGTATTTGGCTATATCCGTTCCTTCCAAATCGTAAGCTTCCACCCAATAGCCACCACCAGGGCAAATTACAATTGCCTGACCAGTGGCAAATCGTTTTGAAGGTAGAAAAACTGAGATATTAGGCTCTTGTACATTGCTAATTAAAGTTATTCCATTCTCCTTTTTGATTTTTTCTTTGGTTTCAGATATTTTTGAGTTCGGGATTTCACCTGTATAAAGAGGCAGTTGAAACTCTTGTGCAAAAAGAGAAAAAACAGTGATATATAGTAGTATTACAAGTGATAGTCTATTTTTCATAACCGTCGATATTCGCTACTCAAGTACTACGTACATAGCATTGGTTGGTAATTGTATTTTAATTCCGGTTTTCATTTTGTCAATGGGAATATTACTTACAGCATAACCTTCAGAATTTAAAAGTGTAGCTTTTTTAATTTTTCGATTACGGATTTCAATTGTAGCCTCTGTATTTTCACATCGCCATGGCATTTGTCCTGTGTTTTGAATCTCAAAACGGGTTTTTACTTTTCCATCAACAATTAAATCGGCAGGTGTTTCTTTCCAATTTGTTGGTTTATAAAGTGTTCCGACCTGAATTAATATTTTTGAAGAAACCGACAATGGCTTTTTGTCCATCGCAACTACCTGAATACTTGCATATTCGTTATTGGTATCAATTGTCAAATCATTGAGTTGAAAAATATGTTGCGAATTTAAAAAACCAGCCACTCCCTGCACATAAGGTGAGTTTTCTACACAGATTCCTTTCTCGTAATCAAGTTTTAGTTCATTGGTTGAAGAACTTACTAGTTTGTTTTGGTAATCTATATTTTTATTCAATAAAGTTGAAATTGCTGATTTACAGCCACTTTCTTTATTTTCAACAATAATTTTACCCACAAAAAAACTTAGCGGAGTCAACCCAACTTTATTGCTCTCGCCCAATCCTACAAATTCAGTATCGCGATTGGGGTCAAAGGGTGATTCCTCCGAAATAATGGGCGATTTTCGAGAAATCATTTCGGTCATGGTTCTTTTTTCACCTATAACCATTTTTCCCTCTTTCAAATAATTCAATCTATATATCAGCGCATTGGCAGGCATCAATGCCATCGAGGCAGGTGTTGATAAATCCCAACGTCGTAATGGGCAAAGGCTATCTGTACCACAATTAAACCTGAAATAAGGATCTTCGGTATAACCCGCATCGTCCATATTGTACCAATAAAAAGCATCAACACCACTCAACGATTGGTAAGCAGAAATCAAAAAAGGACCTTCAGCCTGATATTTGTTTGGGAAATGCCATCCTCCTTCGGTAATGATGAAAGGATGCCCTTTGATTTGTTTTAGGTTGACAGCCAGTTCCTGTGGGTTTTTCAGCGCTGAACTTGCTCCTGTAAAGTTACCAACACGTACCTGCCACCCACTATTAATACCAGTATGGCCAGTTTCCTGATAACGATTAGCAGCCAACACTTCGCACGGAGTATGCGTCCAACGTTCCAAATCGTTCAGTTTTTCGGTGTTAGCTGTACGCCAATTACTAGCGTTTATCAACTGCTTACAACCCACTTCATTTTTTAAAAAATCGTGAATTTCTTTATTGAAATTGTATTGTGTTTCGGCATAAAATGTAACTTGGTCATTAAGCCTTTTGGCTTTTGGACCCGAATCCTCTTTCGTCATATCATACGTTGAGTATAAATCCAAAAGCTTTTGTGATAAATTATCGCCCGGAAGTTGTTCATTGTTCCAAGCAGTATATGCATTTTCTAATGAACCATATTTTTGTATTAACCATATCGAAAATTTCTCTTGAATCAGTTTTTTCAATGCGGGTTTTGGTTTATTCATAGTCCAAAAAAACAGGCCATCTTCGTTTTGAATCTGAATAATTGCTAAAGCGGGTTCGTCTTTTAGTGGAATTCCTGTATAAGGATTGGGAGTGGAATAAAGTATTTTGACCCAATGTTTGTAAGCTTCCTTCAGTTTATCGTTGAAGAAAATCAAGCCCCAAAGTTCTTCGTGCCCTACATAGCCATCCAAACCCCATTCTGCCGGGATATTTCCTCCCAAAAAATCGGTATGTGCCCAAAAAGGTGAAACAGTAGAATAGATTCCATGCTTTTTCATTCCTGTCACAAATCTCCATATGGATTTCATTTCAGCACTATCCACATTTAGAATATCTGAATGCTTTCCTTTTGGCGAAATACTTCCGTGATAACGAACCATATTGAAGCCCATTTTGGAAAGAAATCGTCCCATTTGGTCAACTTCTGTATCACCCTTTGCCACCAACATTCGCGCCACATTAGTTGCCCAAAATCGTATGGGCTGACCATCGCCACGCACAAACGACTCACCATCAATAGACTGACGAATAAACCCATGCTCACCAGCTACATTTTCATTTAGAAAACGAAGGTCGAGCAAAGCATCGCTCGTAAATTTATCAGTTTGATAAACAAATGCCCAAGTTTCTTTTTTTTGTGAAAATGAGTGAGAAATAATGAATAAAAACTGAATTATTAATATTAATCTCATAATTTATTTGTAATCTAACCAGGCTGTTGCTTTACAATCGGTATCTGTCACAAAGCGAATCCAACGAGATTGAAAACCTTGAGGAAATGTCATTTTATAGATTTCGCCTGCTTTAACTATTATTGTTTGATAAGTCATCCAAGAACCATGTCCAACTGGTTCTACTTCAATTGTAAATGTTACGCTATTCGGAGCATTGTGCGACAATTCTAAACTGCGATTATCATAAAATCCAATCAAATACGGGTCGGAAACTACATTGGCTTTCACTTCGGTGTTTTTCCAGGGACCTCCTTGACCAACAGGCTTGCCCATTTGCCACAAATCGTCAATTACACCTGCCCATACTGAGGCTTTTCCATCATTTGATGTTATAATATGTGGATTACCCTTAGCTGTTTTAGCATCTATACCAGTCATAATCAACATTCCACGATATGAGCCATAATCATAGATACGGAAATTATGAGACGAAATAGGGCGAATTTTAGCAAAACCATCAGCATTTTCGGCAGGTAATTCGTAGAAAGTTCCCGCACAGTTGAACAAGTCACGTTCAGTTGAAACTTCGCGAATAACTCGTAACATTCCATTTACAGTCAAATCCGAATAATCGGAGTTTGATTTTGGCAGTCTCCATCTGCGACCTAAATCATCAATTATCAACACCGATGCCTCATCGAATATTACCGAGTTTTTGGGGATAGCCATATTTTTACAAATATCGGAAAATGTTTTAGCATCATCCTTTTTTACCAAATTCATTAATGAATCCAACTCATAATAACCACTTTCGACAAATTCTTTGTTTGTTAGCTTACCAGCTACAACACCCATTGTTCGACGATTATCGCCTAGACTTCTAATAAGTCCGGCATTGCTGGTTTTATCACTAATTTTGCTAATTCCTGCAAACATTGCCGCTGGAGCAATTCCTCGTTTATCAACTTGTGAGTAAGAAAATTGAACAGTTGCTTTGGTACTATTTGAAGTGAATACACGTACCCATTCACCTTGTTGACTTGTATCAAAGTTAATCAAAGCAGACTGACCTGGCTTTAAACTTACGGAACGCACTGATTTCCAGCAGTTAGTACCTTTCTCATCTACTTCGAAAGTAAAATTTGTTTCGTTTTTGCCTTCGTTTTTTAACCACGATGAACGCACATCCCAACCTGCGAATAAGAAAGGTTCTGAATATTCACCTGCTTTTAGTTCTTCCGAAATCCACAATGCTCCTTCGGCTGTAGATGGGCCAAGTTCGTCTGGTTTTGTTAATGCTGTAAACCACAAGTTAGAATGTGATTGCCCAGGACCTTCAATACCTCCTTTAATTTTCCTGTTATTTAAAAACTCTTTTTGTGCCGAGTCGTCACATCCAAATACTAATTGATTATTCCAACGGGTAAAATCGCCAATTACTTTCAAATATGCCGAACGTGGACGTAAACCGGCCGAGTTTTCGGCAGTAAAAGTAGCTGGAAAACTCCAGAACATACCATGCATAGTCATCAGGTAATCAGCTTTTTCGGGTGTTCCCACATTGCGAATGCGAGGCCATTCTGTATTCCAACCATGCGCACCATCATAACTATGACTTGCTTTGGGAATGCGATAAAAATGCCATCCTCCGTTATTGCGAACACCTAACAATACAGATTTGAAATCGAAACCAGTTGCCCAAATAGGATCTGTTGCTGGATTTGATGCTCCATTAATACCGTCGGGACCAGTAATTTCAGTAAACTGATTTTGGCGAATAACGCTCCAACTTTTTCCATTCCACTCTGCCAATACTCCCGACTGAGTTCTGAAATCTGATAAAGCGGCTTTATCATTTCCACCATTATTACAAAAAACCATTACACCTTGACCACTATACAAACCCTTACCATGCGCACCTGGCAATAAGTCGTTTACCGGTAAAGCTTCGGTGTCGTCATGACCATTCTTCCTAACATTTCCATCCTGATAAATTACGGTTGGCTTTAATGTTTTTACGTCAATTTCATAAAAACCTTCTTCCATTGTGGCAGTGTAAATTTTGCCAGCTGGGTCGGTCAAATGTCGTGCACTTCCAGTAAGTCGTCCCGGCATATCTTGCCAAGGAATTACGCGCACATTTCTACTGCCATCAATGGCATAGGGACCAATAAAAAGCTGGTTGCTTTCTTTGTGAATCAAGCGATTGGCAGGAGTACCGCCGATACTTTCCGGATGTACCGTTTTCTTTAAATCAGAGCTAATTTCATACAATTTATCCGACGAGCCAAAAGGCATGTGAGGACCATAAGTGATTACCCAAAGTCGGTCGGCCCAAGGCACAACAGCACCAGTTCCACATTCACCTTCATTGTTATAATAAGCCAAATGGGGATAAATTCCACTAAAAGATTTTTGTTTTATTGATGAGATTTGAGCATAACTATTAACAACTAAGGAACACAACAATGTTACTAAAAGAAGATGTTTATTCATAATTTAGAAATTTAACAATAAGAGATGTGATATAATTTGCAACGAAAGTAATTAGAGGAATAAACTTTCATCCAATTGACAATTAAAATTGGCAGCTATAGCGCGAAGTTGAGCCTCACTCAAAGTTTGTTTTGCACCACCTGCAGACATTACCCTTAAACATATTTCAGCTGCTTTTTCAGCCACATCAATTCGTCCAAATGCCTGATCAAGATTTCGACCGCAACCACAAATCCCATGAAATTGCCACACAGCCAAATCTCTTGATAACAAGGCATTTGCAGTAGCTTTTCCTAATTCAATACTTCCAGCCATCATCCATGGCAGAAATTCTATTCCCTGCGGAAACACCACCATACATTCGGCATGACTTTCCCAAAGCAGACGCGATAGACTCTTCGTGTCAAGGTTTGCAACTGCATAAGTAAGTGCAATCACGTTAGTTGGGTGAGTATGAATTAAAGCGAATGATTTATTGTTGGATTTTTCTTTGATACTGCAATGAGACATTAAATGAGCCGGCAATTCTGAAGTAGGAGCACCTGTTGGTTCAAAACCCCAAAGAAGTTGGTAAGATTCACCTTTGTTATCAATCTCAATAACACCCATATTTTTTTCCGGAGCAATTTCCACATTTCGCAAAAACCGACCTGTACCAGATACTAAAAAACGTTCATTGGCAATTGTTGGCATCGTTATTGGAAGTTTCAAGGGTTCAGTTTTCGGCTGAAAATCATTAAAAAAAGAACGGTATTCTTCATTTAACCTTAAACTGACATTTCCACCATTCGATTCAGCCCAGCCTTTGCGAGCCATGTCACTAGTTATTTTCTTGATTTCGTCTAAAATTTTCTGCATGTTTTTTTTTAAAATTTTACTGGAATTAAATACTGTTGATTTTTAAATGTCAATTTATAATACTTTTATACGCTCCTCTGATTTGCTAATCTGAAATTCGTAACCTCTTTTCCAAAACAGGTTTCTACTATGCTTGTAATGTTGTAAGATATTTTATTAAAAATTATTGAAGATAATCAACAAAGAAAACCACTTTCTTATTTTACAAAAAAAGTGGTAATCTTTGAATATGAAATTTTACTTTTTTTGTTACTTAATAAATTTCATAGCTTTTCCATTCACCCGAATAATATACATGCCATTATTTATGTTTCTGGAATATGCCCCATCAGCAATTACTTTCTCAATCAACATACCATTTATG
>CAYXQZ010000008.1:12841-44531 GCA_964466415.1 uncultured Paludibacter sp. | reverse complement strand
TTAATGCTCGAGCAATATCTTTAATTGTAATAGGAGTTTTACCAATCATGGGTCAATTTTTTCGGAAAAATTATATTTTTAAGGAATAACTAAACAATTCTTAATAGAAAACTGTTAATATAAATACTATAAAAATCACACAACTATTATGAAACTAAAATACAAAGATATAATAGAAAATCCGAATATGAAACTAATATCTATAAAAATCGCAATCCATCCCGCAAACGATTGCATTGAATTTTAGCACGAATATATCCAATTATCATATTGCAAGTATAAATAAAGGCATATTTTTGTCGCACTTATCAGAAACAATAATCTGAAATACAATTAAACATATTCTAAATTTTTAAAAACCTTTAAATTAAACAATGCATGAAGTACACAAACTTTAAGCTAAATTGGCGATCATCTCTCACCTGTATTGCATTTTTAGCAATCGGACTTTTTGCCAATGCGCAAAAATCGACTATTACAGGCCTTGTAAAAGATGCACAAACGGGCGAACCCATACTGGGAGCCAACATCCTTGAAAAAGGAACTACCAACGGAACCATCACCAACTTCGATGGACAATTCACATTAACCGTTACACCAAACACAACCCTTGTAATAAAATACATTGGTTACCAATCTATTGAAATTCCTGTTGCAGGAAAACAGAATTTTGTAATTCAACTCAAAGAAGATGCAATAGCATTGGGCGAAGTGGTGGCGATAGGGTATGGTACTGTAAAGAAAAACGATGCAACGGGCTCGGTAACTGCAATTAGACCTGATAAAATGAACAAAGGCCTCACTACCAACGCTCAAGACATGATTATGGGTAAAATTGCCGGGGTAAATGTGACTTCTGGCGGAGGTACTCCAGGTGGTGGCGCAACAATACGTATTCGTGGAGGCTCATCGTTAAATGCTAGTAACGACCCACTTATTGTAATAGATGGTTTACCAATGGATAATAGTGGAATAAAAGGTGTTGCTAATCCTTTGAGTACTATTAATCCAAATGACATTGAAAGTTTCACAGTATTAAAAGATGCCTCTGCAACAGCTATTTATGGCTCACGCGCATCAAACGGCGTTATCATCATCACCACTAAAAAAGGTATAAAAGGTGCAAAACCTCGCATTTCGTACGATGGTAATACATCGATGAGTAATGTAAAAAGAACCATCGAAGTAATGAATGGGGATGAGTTTAGAAATTTAGTAAACACATTGTTTAGCGGCACTGGTCAAACCGATATAGATGCTCGAAAAGCATTAGGAACCGACAATACCGATTGGCAAAGTCTTATTTATCGAAATGCATTTAGCCAGGAACATAATGTTACAGTTTCGGGTGGATTAAAAAACACACCCTACCGTGCTGCAATTGGTTATAATAATCAGGATGGAATTCTTAAAACATCCAACTTTGAACGTATAACCGGTTCGTTAAATGTTAGTCCTTCACTATTTAAAGACCATTTAAAAATAAATTTGAATGCAAAAGGTATGTTGGTTAATAACCGTTTTGCTGATAATGGTGTAGTAGGTGGAGCAGCCCGAATGGATCCAACACATCCAGCAACCAACTCTACCGACAGTATACATAACCGTTTTGGCGGATATTGGGAATGGTACGATACCAACACAGATGGTTCGTTTAAAAATGTAAACAATATGGCCACTCGCAATCCGTTAGCAATTTTGAATCAGGTTGTTGACAAATCGAATGCAAAAAGTTTTATTGGAAGTGCAGATATTGATTATAAACTTCATTTTTTCCCTGATTTGAGAGTTCATTTGAGTTTAGCACTAGATATGTCATCGGGTAAGCAAACTCTTGACATCCCAACCAATTCGGCAGGCAACTACCCTTACGGCAGAACGGGCTGGGATGAACAAAGTAAAACAAATAAAATGTTAAACTTTTACACTCAATATTCAAATGAAATTGGCAAAAGCAACTTTGATTTAATGGCAGGTTACGAGTGGCAACATTTTTACAAACAAGGTGAAAGTGAATATAGAGGACTAATATTGAGCGATACTAATAAAGATAATATTATCGACAATACTGATGATTATTACAATCATATTTATCCTGCCGCCACACGCTGGAAAACTGAATCATATTTAGTATCATTTTTTGGTCGTTTTAATTACTCTTTTGACAATAAATATCTACTTACTGGTACGATTAGAAATGATGGAACCTCAAGATTTTCAAACAAAAATGGCAACCGTTGGGGATTATTCCCAGCTTTTGCAGTTGCATGGAAAATGCATGAAGAATCTTTTATAAAAGATATTAATTCAATTTCGGAAATGAAATTAAGTTTGGGTTATGGAGTAACTGGACAACAAGATATTAATCAAGGTGATTATCCATATATTCCTGTTTATACAACAAGTATTAATGGAGCCTATTATCAATTTGGCAACGATTATGTTACAACGGCTCGACCTGATGCTTATAACTCGAAAATAAAATGGGAGTCGACCACAACCTACAACGCTCGTGTTGATGTCGGATTTTTAAGCAATCGAATAACTTCTTCATTAGAATACTACCATAGAATCACGAATGATTTGATTAATGTGGTACAAGTGCCTGCCGGAACAAACTTTAAAAATAAAGTAATCAGCAATGTAGGATCATTACAAAATAATGGTATTGAGTTTAGTGTGAATGCAAAACCAATTGCTAAAAAAGATATTACGTTAGATTTAGGTTTTAATTTCACATACAACAAAAATGAAATTACCAAATTGACAACTGGTTCGGGCAAGGATTATTATTTAACTTCTGGAGGTACCTTCCAAGGTGCAGTTCAGGTACATACAGTTGGACAACCAGCAAATACTTTCTGGGTTTACGAACAAAAATACGATGCAAATGGCATGCCTATTGAAGCTGGCGCTCAGAATCCGGCAGGTGGACTATACAAAGCAACTGATGCTTTTGTTGATAGAGAAACAATAGATGCTGATGGTACTATAATTGCGCCGGATGGTATAATTAATGATAAAGACAAATACTTTAACCACAGTTCTAATCCCGATTTTATGCTCGGTTTTGCCGGTAAACTTATTTACAAAAAATTTGATATTGGATTTACAATGCGTTCAAATATTGGAAACTATGTTTTCAACGGAGTAGCGGCAGGCAGTAATAATATGGGTACTTCTGGTGTTTTCTCATTAGGATTTTTGTCGAACAAAAACAAATCGGCTTTAGAAACAAACTTCCTAGGTACTGCTACAAATACTTTTATGTCTGATTATTATATTGAGAATGCTTCATTTGTAAAATGCGACAACATAACCGTAGGATACAGTTTTGAAAAAGTATTCAAAGTAATTTCTAATGGACGTATTTTTGCTACTGTTCAAAATCCGTTTGTAATTACAGGGTACAAAGGTTTGGATCCTGAAATTCAAGGCGGTATAGATCAAACAATTTATCCACGTCCGTTAATGACAATTGTAGGGGTATCACTTAACTTTTAAATTCAAAAAACATGAAAATAATTAATTTTAAACAAATAATATTCTTGTTGACTGGCGTTTTATCATTCTCATCTTGTGTTGATGATTTGAATGTTACACCAATTAACCCACAGGTAACACAAACATTTTTGCAAGACGATGTTTTTGCTAAAGTTTATGCCTCATTTTCGCACACAGGACAGGAAGGACCTGCCGGAAAAGGTGATATCGAGGGATTAGATGAAGGTAGATTCTCATTGGTGCGTTGTTTATGGAATTGTAACGAACTTTCGACTGATGAAGCAATTTGCTCATGGGGCGATGCCGAAGTGGTTGACCTGAATAAAAACTCATGGACTCCTAACACACAAGCTTTTGACGGACTTTATGCCAGATTGTATTTTGTTGTTACCATTAGTAATCACTTTTTGGAACAAACCGAAGGCATGACGGATGACAAATCGGTAAAACAACGAGCAGAAGTACGTTTTTTAAGAGCATTGGCATACTATTATTTAATGGACAACTTTGGCAATGTGCCATTTATTGATAAAATTACAAACATTGCACCTCCACAAATTAAACGTAAAGATTTATTCAATTGGGTAGAAGGTGAATTAAAAGCTGTTGAACCTGATATGTACGAACCTAAAGCTGGTCCATATTACCGAGTTGATAAAGCAGCCTGTTGGTTATTACTTTCGCGCATGTATCTCAATGGCGAAGTGTATACTAGCGTACCAGCTTCGGCAGGAGTTTCGGCAGTTGCAGGTCAAACCTATTGGAACGAAGCTGCCATATATTCGCACAAAGTAATTAATTCGGCTTATGTTTTAAGTCCAGTATTCAAACACTTGTTTATGGGCGATAATGCAGGTACAATTGATGGTTCGAATGTAAATACAGCATCGCAAGAAATATTATTTCCTTTCCCAGCCGATGGTGTTAAAACCACAAGTTGGGGTGCATCTTTATTCTTAATTGCCTCTACACATACTTCGGGCATGGCTGAATGGGGCACATCCGAAGGTTGGGGTGGAAATAGACTTCGTCCAACAGTAACAAAAACTTTTTTCCCTAGTTCAATTTTTGTTTCGAACAGAAAGGACTTAACTACTTCAGCCTTATCTTCTACTAGAGATGATAGAGCAATGATTTATGGCGATGCTGACCGAACTTTAACCATTCCTAATATAGGAAAATTTAAAGAAGGTTATTCCAGCAATAAATTTAGCAATGTTAGAGCTGATGGGGGCACAACACACGATCCAAAATTCGTAGATATGGATTATCCATTTATGCGTAAAGCTGAAGCTTATTTAATTTATGCCGAAGCCGTTTTACGCGGTGGTGCAAAAGTGGAAGCATACGAAGCCCTAACAGCTTTTAATGCACTACGTACTCGTTCGAAAGCAAGGGTACTTACAACACTAACACCCCCCGCCGGAACTACTCCAGAGCAAATTGCTTTACTTGGAACTTTTAGTCCAGTAGAGTTAAAAACTATTTTCGATGAACGCATACGGGAATTTTTTATGGAAGGTCATCGCAGAACAGATTTAATCCGTTTTAATAAATTTGGAGGTGCAACTGGCTACACTTGGGAATGGAAAGGTGGAGAACAAACAGGTAAAGATTTTCCTGCAGAATACAATTTGTTCCCCTTACCTACAAATGATCTGAACGCAAACCCAAATCTGGTACAAAATCCTGGGTATTAATTTCTTTTTAACTGAATAATATGACTGAAAAACATATTATTCAGTTAAATAATGCAAATTTCAAACGTTTGCATAGGTTTTAATACAAATTTATGAACAATATTGAAGTTATACTGTTTTCTATATTGTACTTTTGACACCAAGTAAATTATCAACTGATTTTTAATTATATTTTCAAATAATAATTCTTATAAATTTAAATGTTATGAAAAAAGTTTTTACGCTAATGATTGCTCTATTGAGCATTTTTGCAACTGCACAAGCAGCAGATGTAGTATTTAATGTGGTTGTACCACAAGATCCAACAAAACCAAACACACATGTAACAAATCAAGTGTGGATTGTAGGTAGTTTCAATGATTGGAACAACAATCAAAAACAATTAACAAAAGTAGATGCTACCCACTACACAATTACAATGGATGATGCTACTTTTAAAGCTGGCGTTACACCTGCCAATATGAGATATAAATATTTAAGTGGTGGTGGCGACTGGGCTTACGTTGAAAAACGCGACACAGCAGGTATTGAAAAAGAATTAACTGACCGTTGGTACACAGCTGGTAAAAACGACACAGTGGCACGCTGGGCTTTAACATGGAAAGATATTGTACCACTTCCAAAAACAGTGACAATTAGCGCTTTAGTTCCAGTTGAAGTAGTTCAATTATACATTGTTGGAACTTTTAATGGTTGGGCCTTACCTACCGATAGTACAAAAATGACTTTAGCTGAAACAACAGTTGATGGCAAAGTATTTACAGTAACATTTAAGTCGAGTGATGTAAATAAGCTAAAATACAAATTCTGTGCTGGTCCTGCATGGGATTACGAGCAAACTGTAGGAGATATTGTATATCCTGATGTAAATCAAAGTACTGCTCAACATGTAATTACTGCGTTCAAGAAAATTTTCGACCCAACTAAAGTTGGAAACGTTAACATTACAGCTACAGTGCCTGTTGGAACACAACGTGCTTGGATTATGGGCAGTCACTTAGGTTGGAACTGGGCTAATTTACAAGAAGGTGTTAAAAACTTAAATGGCACATTCTCGTTTACTGCTAGCAATGTAATGGCGATTGAGTACCGTTTATACAACTGGAATACTGCATGGAGTCATCCTGAAGCTAAAGACGGCGAGCCAACAGTAGAACGTCCAAACCGTATAGCAAATTTTCCAGCTGATGCAAATATCGCTATCACAGTATCTGCTTGGAGAAACGAAGCTCCTAATGCATTACCTGGTTTGAATGCTGACAAATACAAAGTTTACAGTTCAAACAAATCTATCGTTGTAGAAGGTGTAACTTCAAAAGCTGAATTGTTTGATATTAGTGGACGTAGCATCGAAAGTAAAGTTATGAGTGGTACATTCCGTTCGGCTATGCTTAATGCAGGTTTATACATTGTAAAAATTGACGGACAAACTCAGAAAGTATCTGTTAAATAATTGACACTAAAATCTTAAAAAGGCTGTTCGGAATAATCTGAACAGCCTTTTTTCTAAAAAAAAAATACGAAAATGAATGCAATTGAAGTTGTAGGGTTTTCAGCCTCTCTCCTATCAGTTTTAAATCAATTTCCGCAAGCCATCAAGGTTTATACAACCAAAGATACGCAGAGCATTTCGTTGCTAATGTATTGTATAGTGGTGGTTTGTATCTCGCTTTGGTTGGTGTATGGTATACTTTTAAAAGATGCACCGCTAATTTGGGCAAATGCGCTTTCGTTAATACCAATTACTTATATTTTTCTAATGAAACTGACCAACACAATTAAGGGGAAAGATAAGTTGGGGATTTAAAAGAGTTTGAAAGGTTTGAAGAGTTTGAAGTTTGAAGGGTTTGAAGAGTTGGAAGGGTTTGAAGAGTTTGAAGTTTGAAGTTTGAAAGGTTTGAAGAGTTTGAAGTTTGAAAAATAAATAAAATGAGAAAAAATATTCTTGCTTTTGTGCTGTGTAGTTTCATTTTTCTTGAACTAATAGCAGCAAAAAAAAAGACTGAAATGCCATTTCGAGTAGCTACTTTTAATATACGGCTACAAACCTCGGCTGACACCGCAGCCCATTCATGGGAAAAACGAAAGACAGATGTTGCTCGAATAATAAAACAATACGATTTTGATATTTTCGGAGTACAGGAAATTGGAAATACACAGCAAGAAGCGGATTTAAAAGTCCTAATTCCAACTTATACTTACTTTGGCAAAGGACGCGACAATCAGCAAGGGACAGATGGTGAGCAGATTGGTATTTTATTCAAAACTATACGTTACGAACTTGCAGAAAAGGGAGCGTTTTTTCTGTCGGATACACCCGATACCATAAGTAAAGGATGGGACGGGGATTACCGTAGGATGTGCGTATGGACGAAACTCTACGAGATAAAAACAAAGAAATCATTTTACGTTTTTTGTACACATTTTGATCATGTGGGCTTAAAAGCAAGAGCTGAAAGTGCAAAGCTTATAGTAAAAAAAATTAGAACTATTGCAGGAAATTTACCTGTTTTGTTACTAGGCGACTTAAATGCAACACCAAATGAATTGGAGATGTATGCCACTCTAACAGAGGATTTGAGCGACGCGTTCGAAATAACTGAAGTAAATAATTCTTATAACACTGGAACATTTAATGGTTACGAAATGTCGGAAAAAGCCATGTCATCTTTCAAAAGAATTGATTATGTTTTTTCCAAGAAAATAAAAGTGCTCAACTATAAAGTACTTACTAACAAATATTCTGCAGGAAGTTATCCTTCCGATCATTTTCCTGTAATGATACAATGTAAACATCTATAATTGACAAAAATATAAAGTAAAATTCACACTCTAAAATCTAACCGTTCAGTTCTATTTGTTTCGTAAATGTCACGATTGAAAGTATAAAAACGAGCAGGTTTATGTGAAACTCCAATTTGAATTTCTTCGGTTGGTATTAAATAGCTCATTTTATTAATTTTACGACGGTAGTTTCTTTTATCATAAGATGTATTAAATATGGCCTCGTAAATTTTTTGCATTTGGGTTAATGTAAATCTCTCGGGCAGTAATTCGAACACCAAAGGTTCGTGCAATAGGTCATATCTGAGTTTTTTTAACGCTTCGTCGAAAATTTCGTTGTGATCAAACATCAAATCTTCTACTTCGTACACATTCATCCATTTTGCAACTTCAATTAACTGATTGTTTTCAATAGAATCGATATTAACTAGCGAATAAAACCCAACAGTTATAACTCTCTCGTCGAGCAAACGGGGTTTAACCCATTCAAAATCTTGTGGTCGCTTAAAAAGTCTATTTGGATTACTAAAAACTTGAAACTGTTTTACAAAAATTTCTTCTAAACCTGTTTGTTCTTTTAAAATACGTGCAGCGGTATCGTAAATATCTTCGTTTCGACGTACGTGATTACCCGGAAACTTCCATTCAATATTTATTTTATTTTCAATTGGAACAAATTCGCTACGGACTAACACACTCAATGTATTTTCGGAATAACCAAAAATAACACAATCTACAGAGATACTTGGTAATATCAAAAAATCTTCACTATCAGTGAACGATGTTGCCATACATTTTTTTTTGCAAAGATAATATATTTTCATTCTAGTTAATAGCACTATATGCCGATTATAAGCTAAAAAAGTCATCTTAGTGTAATTTTAACACCTCTATCTAAACAATTATCAAAATAATGCGTTATCTTTGCATGAAATATAGTTATTGTTATTTTGACACTTTAATAATCTAGTTATCCATAAAACATTCATAATGAAAAAAAACAAGCTTCATATTTTAATATTTATTTCAACTTCTCTCCTCTTTTATTCGTGCAACAATGACAAAAGTGATATTGACAAAAAAGTGGAAACACTTTTATCGAAAATGACCTTAGAAGAAAAAGTTGGGCAAATGGCTCAAATTACCCTCGATGCTATTGGAAATGGCGACAGTATTTTCGAATCAAAAGTTCCTTTTGATTTTGACAACAAGCGTTTACAAAAAGCAATTGTTGATTATAAAATAGGCTCGGTACTTAACACCACTAACAATTACGCCATCCCTCCAGCACAATGGAATGCAATCATTACCAAAATACAAGAAACCAGCCAACTAACCCGACTAAAAATTCCAATTATTTACGGCATTGATGCTATACATGGTTCAACTTATGCTGCAGGCGCTACCATGTTTCCACAGCAAATTGCAATCGCAGCCACATTTAATCCTCAAAATGCGTACAATATGGCTAGCATTTGCGCTTACGAAACCCGGGCGTGTGGCATTCCTTGGAATTTTTCACCTGTACTTGATTTAGGTGCAGATCCACGTTTTTCGCGTCAGTTCGAAGGATTTGGCGAAGATCCGCTTTTGGGAAAAATAATGGGTGAACAAGTAATTAAAGGTTACGAAGGTATAAGCGACAGTGTATCAAATCCAACAAAAGTGGCATCATGTTTAAAGCATTTTTTAGCCTATTCTGTACCAAATTCAGGAAAAGACCGAACTCCGGCTTATGTTCCTGAGCATGTAATACGCGAATACCACTTACCTCAATTCAAGGCTGCACTAGATGCCGGAGCTGAATCGGTTATGATTAATTCAGGACTTATTAATGGCATATCAGTTCATGCCAGCCACGATATTATTACTAAATTATTGAAAGAAGAATTGGGTTTCGAAGGTGTAGTGGTAAGCGACTGGATGGATATAATTAACTTACAGAAACGCGATAAAATTGCAGCAAACAACAAAGAAGCAATAAAACTGGCTATTAATGCAGGTATTGATATGTCGATGGTACCTTATGATTATGTGCGTTTTTGCGATGACTTAGTAGCGTTGGTAAATGAAGGAGAAGTAAAAGAAAGTAGAATTGATGATGCTGTACGCCGAATTCTAAAAATGAAACTGAAACTTGGCTTGTTCGAATCACCTGTCACTATGGCAAGCGATTATCCTGATTTCGGGTCGGCGAAACACGAAAAGATAGCATACGAAATGGCTGCAGAGGCAATAACATTATTAAAAAATAAAGATTATATTTTACCATTGAAAAAAGGATTGAGAATACTTGTTACTGGGCCAAATGCAAATAGCATGCGTTCGCTTAATGGCGCTTGGACTTACTCTTGGCAAGGCGATAAAGTGGAACGTTTTGCAACGAAATACAATACAATTTTGGAAGCTATTCAACTTAAAAATGGAAACGCACAAGTAAAATTCGTTCAGGGTGTAAGTTACATTGAAACAGGTAGGTATTTTGAAGAACAAGAAACCAACTATGCCGAAGCTATTGCAGCAGCCCGCAATGTAGATGTAGTTTTGCTTTGTTTAGGCGAAAACACTTATACTGAAAAGCCAGGCGACCTCAACGATTTGAATTTAAGCCTACTACAAACAAAATTAGCAACTGACATGGTAAAAACAGGCAAGCCAATTGTATTAATTTTAAACGAAGGCAGACCTCGCTGCATAAATGCAATTGAACCATCGATGAAAGCTGTAGTACAAACTTATTTACCAGGAAATTATGGTGGCGATGCACTGGCAGACATTCTTTTTGGCGATGTAAACCCATCTGGAAAACTACCATACACTTATCCTTCTTTTTCAAATTCGATAGCAAATTATTATCATAAACATTCCGAAGAACAAAAACCATCGGAAGGAGCTTATAAGTACGAATCGGATTATAATCCACAATATGAATTTGGACATGGCTTAAGTTATACTACTTTTGAGTATTCCAATTTAAAAATAGACAAAGAGCGTTTTTCTGACAACCAAACAGTTACTGTAAGCGTTAATATTAAAAATACAGGTACGTTTGATGGTAAAGAAACTGTTATGCTTTTTAGTAGCGACAAAGTGGCTTCTATTTCGCCAGATGTAAAACGATTACGCAAATTTGAGAAAGTTTTTTTCAAAAAAGGAGAAACTAAAACGGTGAATTTTACAATCTCAGCTTCTGATTTAGCATTTGTAAATCAATTTAATAAGACGGTAACCGAAAGTGGTGAATTTGAATTGAAAATTGCAAATTTATCGAAAAAAATATATTTTGAAAACTAACCAAGTAATAAATAATCAATGAAAATCACGGAGAAAAAATGTAAAACATCGAATTGGCAACAGCTCGTTGCTCAATTTTTGAAACAGGTATTGCCATTATTCTTTTTGGCAATTCCGTTGGCTTCGATTGCTCAAAAAACCACCGTTCAAGGTATGGTAGTTGACAGTAATAACGAAGCTGTAATTGGTGCAAGTGTTTTGATAAAAGGCACAAGCACCGGAACAATTTCCGATTACGATGGAAATTTTAAAATAGAAGCGTCTACCAAGGATGTATTCGTAATCAGCTACATCGGTATGATACCACAAGAAGTAGTTGTTGGTAGTCAAAAAACAATTCGGATCGTTTTGCAGGAATCAGCCAAATCGCTTGATGAAGTGGTTGTAGTTGGCTATGGAAGTACTAAACGGAAAGACCTAACTACCTCTGTTTCCAGTGTTTCAACAAAAGATATTTCCGAACGTCCCATTATTTCGGCAGCTGGTGCTATTCAAGGAAAAGCCGCTGGTGTAACAGTAGTTCAGCCCAATGGAGAACCCGGAGCCGGATTTGTAGTACGTGTACGTGGAAACACCTCCATTTCGGCAAGTAACGACCCATTGTATGTTGTAGATGGAGTTCCAATGAATGAAATTAATTTTCTATCACCCAATGATATTGAAAGCATGCAAATTTTGAAAGATGCTTCGGGAACTGCTATTTACGGTTCTCGTGCTTCGAATGGTGTAGTTTTGATTACCACCAAAATGGGGGCGAAAGGCGAAGCTAAAATTACATTCAATGCGCATGCAGGAACTACACAGGTAGTAAAACAAATGCAATCATTGAATCATGTTCAGTACAAAGCTTTAATGGATGAATTAGGTTCGGTAACCTTACCTGATGGACTTACCGATCAAACCGATTGGTTCAAAGAAACATTTAGAACTGGTATCACTCAGGACTATCAATTGTCCATTTCGAACGCGACTGAAAAATCGAAGTATTTTGTTTCGGGAGGTTATACGGATGAAAAAGGGGTTATTCCTGTTGCTTATTATAAACGCTATAATGTACGAGCCAATATTGAAAATCAAATTCGTCCTTGGTTTAAATTAAATACCAATCTGGCCTATTCGGATTATACAAATAATGGAATTATTTCGGGTACAGGAGCAAACAGAGCGGGCGTAATTCTTTCGGTGATAAATACGCCAACGTATGCACCTATTTGGGATGCAACTAATCCAACTTGGTACAATACTAACTTTTACGGCACTAATGTTACGCACCCGGTCGAAAACATGTCGCGTTCCGAAAACAATAAAAGCAACAGCAATCGCTTTGTGGGCAGTGGAAGTGGCGAAATTACATTTATGCCGACATTAAAATTCAAAACTTCGCTGTCGCTCGACCGTGTTTATTATAATTCAACCAGTTTTCTGGATCCAATTAAAACGTCGTATGGTCGCAGTGTGTATGGTAATGCATCGGATAATCGTTCGTTAAGTACGATTATGGTTTTTGATAATATATTGACTTTTGATAAAACCATGAATAAGCATTCGTTTAATTTAATGGGAGGTACTTCTTATACTTCTTCGGATTGGAATCAAAGTTATATGACTGCCTCACATTTTGGAACTGCGGATGTAAAAACACTTAATGCCGGAAATAAAATTGAGCAATGGAGTGGTACTTCAGCTTCGCAATGGGCTATTATGTCGTATTTAGGTCGGTTGGCATATAATTATGATAGTAAATATTTATTGACAATTAATTTCCGTGCCGATGGTTCCACAAAATTGGCACCCAATCACAAATGGGGCTATTTTCCTTCTGCTTCGGCAGCTTGGCGCATTTCGTCCGAAGAATTCATGAAAGGAATGGATTGGTTAGATGACCTGAAACTACGTGGTGGCTGGGGACAAACTGGTAATCAGTCTGGAATTGGTGATTATGCCTATTTGCAACGTTACAATATCAATCGTTTGCCATGGTATAAAGTAGAAGGTACGCCTCCAGTTTATACCTATGCCGATGCTGTTCCAAGTTTATCTATTGCAAGTATGTCAAATGTAGATTTAACATGGGAAACTACTTCTCAATCGAATATTGGTATCGATATATCAATTCTTAAAAGCAGATTAAATATGACCATTGATGCCTATTATAAATATACCACTAATTTATTAATGAATGTGCAACTACCTTCTACCGCACCAGTGGGATATTTAACCCGAAACGAAGGAGAAATGAGTAATAAAGGAGTTGAAATTGCGATTAACTCAAAAAACTTGACAGGCAAATTCAAATGGGAAACGGACTTTAATATTTCGTTTAATAAAAACAGAGTAGAAAAACTTAATTTGCAACAAAAGTATTCGTTTGCAGAATCACCAACAGGAGAAAATGTAGTGATTATGCAACCCGGACTTCCGTTGGGTGTATTCTTTGGTTTCATTTCTAAAGGTGTAGATCCTGAAACAGGAAATCTGTTGTATGAAACGGTAAATCCAGACGGAGAACCCTTATTGAGCGAAAAGTCTGTAATTGGAGACCCGAACCCTGACTTTACGTATGGTTTAACAAACAATTTCTCCTATAAAGGATTCTCTCTGAATATTTTCTTCCAAGGTTCTTACGGAAATGACATTTACAATATGTCACGTATGGAAACAGAAGGAATGTACGATGATAAAAACCAATCGATAGCAGTGCTCGACCGATGGCAACGTCCGGGTATGATTACCTATATGCCTAAAGCATCGGCTACAAAGGAAAACTTATTGACTTCCACACGATTTGTTGAAGATGGCAGTTATTTGCGTTTAAAAACACTTAGCTTATCTTATAATTTTGCTGGAAAATGGTTGAAAAAAATGAATATCAGCAGGTTACAGCCATATTTTACAGCTCAAAACCTGTTGACACTTACTAAATACAAGGGATTTGATCCCGAAGTGAGTCAATATGGTGGCAGTGCAACCGTGCAAGGTGTTGATTATGGAACTTATCCACAATCGAAGAGTTATGTAATTGGATTTAATGTTGAATTTTAAATAACTATAAATATATGAAAACCAGAATAAAAATTGGCTATATTATAGCTATTGCCTTTACAATAAGTGCTTGTTCGTTGGATTTTGAGCCAATATCAGATTTTTCTGAATTGAATGTAGGAGGAACAACATCCACTGGTACAACCGTTAAGTTCCTGACAAAAGCGGAAATGAAGACTCAATATGACTACATGTACAATATGTTATCGACCAATAAATTGGAATCATGGGTGTTGGATTATCTTGTTTATGCCGATACACATGCCGATAATGCCTATCGTGGTGCAACTGATCTTGAGCTGTCGCAATTAGAACAACAAAAACAGAACGGAAATAATAAAAATATCAACCGTGACTGGGGCGAATATTTCGGTATTGTTGGAGCTGCCAACAGCGTAATTTGTAATATCGATTCGGTACCTGATGTTACGCTGACAGCTGCCGAAAGAAAACAATGGAAAGCCGAAGCCTTGATTTTACGATCGATGATTTATTTCGATTTAGTTCGTTTTTGGGGTGATGTTCCATTAATTCTTGTTGAACCTCCAGCAATTACGGCTGCTAATATAGAGGAAGTATATCCGCTGTATTATCCTCGAAAAAACACTTCATCCGAAGTGTACACTCAAATTGTTAAAGACTTGGAAACCGCATTGGAGCCCGGTGGCGCACCTGTCATTAACAATTCAAACAAATTTAAATTGTCAAAAACAGTTGCGAATGCCATGTTAGCAAAAATCTATGCAGAAAAAGCCGTGAGAGATTATACAAAAGTAGTTTTTTATTGCTCTGAGGTAGAAAAAGATGTAACGTTGGTCCCTAAATTCGGTGATTTGTTTGATATGAATTCTACTAATACAGACGTGAAAAATAGAAATACATCTGAATCTATTTTCGAAATTAGTTTTGCTGGTGGTGGTAACTGGATTACTTGGATGTGTGGCATTGACTTAGCGACTTCGAGCAGCAAATACGATTGGAAAAAATGGTTCACTCCTTCGCGCGATTTGATTGCTGCGTTTGAAGCAGCTGGTGATACAGAACGAAAAAATCAAACCATTGTGAAAGCAGATGTAGATTGGAGTTTGCATTATCCGTCGAAAGGCTATCCATTTATGTATAAATACCGTTCGAAATACCATAGTGTTATTAAATTAAGGTTAGCAGATATTTTGTTGCTAAAAGCCGAGGCTTTGGTTGAACAAAATGACCTATCAGGAGCAGCAACTTTGGTAAA
This sequence comes from uncultured Paludibacter sp., assembly GCA_964466415.1. Classification (GTDB taxonomy): domain Bacteria; phylum Bacteroidota; class Bacteroidia; order Bacteroidales; family Paludibacteraceae; genus Paludibacter. The sequence goes on along the minus strand of CAYXQZ010000008.1, from coordinate 28,970 downwards.
TACTATCAGAAAAAGAGCTAAATTAGCCGATTTACCATCGACTATAACCAGTTCGAAAGATGCTATGGCTAATGCGGTATTGCTCGAAAGAAGATTGGAATTGGCTTTTGAAGGTCAACGATGGTTCGACTTAGTACGTACCGGAAAAGTATTTACGGTGATGAATACACTCAATAGTAGAGATGCAGGCCGTTTGCCTATGAATATAGTTGATGAAAATAAGACTGTATTCCCTATTCCACAACCTCAGATTGACAAAAATCCATCGATGACACAAAACCCAGGCTATTGATTGAATTAAGAATTAATAATTAAAAATTAATACGTAAGAAATTATGAAAATCATATTTAAATATTTAGCTATATTCAGCATTGCAATTGGTGTTTTTTCGTGTACCAACGAAGATATTGTGGTGCGATATGGTACATCGACACCTAAAATTGACACTGCTCTTGTTAAAGAAACGACCATCACTTATGGCGATTCAATTCACCTAAAAGTGGCAGTATCAGATGCTGTTGCACCGCTTTCCACGCTGAAAATCAGGGTAGTGGTAAATAACGAAATAGTTAGTTCCGAAACCGTACGCACGAAAGGAAATCAGTCGAGTGTAAACAAAGTTTACAGCGTTCCTTTTGTAGCTAACCGTCCGAATAATGCGGCTGTAAAAATATACCTAACATCTACCAATGTATCGGGTATCGAAAAAGATTCCATTGTAAGTACCACTCTAGCAAAAAGGCCGTTAATAACGGACTTATACTTGGTTCCAGACTTCGGACAAGGAGCAACAAGTAAGTTAACTTTGGTAAATGCCGATAGTTTAATATACAAAGCAACCGGATTGCTATTAAGTACCTCCATCAGCTATAAAATTGCCACAAAAATTAATGGATTTAAACGAATCGACTGGACAGGTTTGGTTTTTGGAAAAGTTGGCGACGGCATAGGCTTGGTGAATGCAACTGGTGAATCAATCACTTCAACAGATGGCTCATTAGTAGGTATATCTATTTTTACATTCGATGCTTTACAGTTTAAAACAAAAGTAGGCGGCAAATTGCTCGAACCAGTAAAAACCTTGGATATAAATGCCGATTTACTTGCAAGTCCAACAACCCTTAATAACAGCACAAACTTTAGAGGTGGCAATGTATATTTTGGTGAAAATGTTGAAGTTACATTCACAGGTATTAGTGGAAACTTAGCCAATCAAATATCACCCGATTATTTTCAAGTTACCGGAACAAACACAGCTAAGTTCTTAGGAAAAACAGGTTTATACAAAGCCTATTACCTTACAACAGCTAATTTCCTTTATATCGAGCCCCTTCCCGAAACGCTTTATCCAGATGTATTGTGGGTTTGTGGAAGTGGATATGGAAGACCTTCGTCGCCTTACGAATCAACAGCAAGTTGGAACTGGAATAGTCCATTGGATTATTATCCTGCACGATTAGTGTCGCCCGGAGTATATCAAGTTACTATGTATTGTAAAAACGAACCAAGTACGGATACCAATATTTATGGTAAACTCGATTTCAAATTCTTCCATAAACGAGGTTGGTGGGATGGACACGAAACATGGGTGGACGACTACTCAGTTCAGGCGCCTTTCCTTGGACCAAAAGGAGTTGGTGGTAATGTAAAGGTTATGTCGGCGAGCGTTGTTGATGGTGTCTATAAATTTACGTTAGATACAAATGCAAAAACTTTAAAATACGAAAAGCTAAATTAATCCGTTTAAATAATCGCTACAAGGGGAAGTTAATTCTTCCCCTTTATTGCTTTAAATAATTATTGCTCAATAAATTCATTTTTATGCTTAAGAACAAATTTTCCATTTTGGCGATTTTTACGTTGCTTCTTTCATTCAATTCGTGCAAAGCCGAAGTTGTAATACCACCTGTAGAGCCTCCTAAAAAGGCAGATATCGAAATGAATGTTACTACTGCCAATAAATCGATGTTATTTACAAGCATACCACTTAGTTTCAACACCAAACCAAACATGTCGATAGAATCTACTATTTACATGAACCCGTCTGAAAAATTCCAGACAATAGATGGTTTTGGAGCAGCAATAACTGGTTCAAGCTGTTACAATCTGCTAAAGATGACACAGGCAAACCGAACAAAATTATTAAAAGAAACTTTCGACCCCGCCACTGGTATGGGTTATAGTTATATTCGTATTTCCATTGGATGTTCCGATTTTTCGATGGACGAATATACTTGCTGTGACCAGCCAGGAATTGAAAACTTTGCCATTCACGAATTGGATCGCCGTGATCTTTTTCCAATTTTAAAAGAAATATTAGCTATTAATCCATCGCTAAAAATATTAGCTTCGCCTTGGACTAGTCCACGTTGGATGAAAGTAAATAATCTGACGGAGTTAAAACCTTACAATTCGTGGACAAGTGGTCAATTGAACCCAGCTTATTATCAAGATTATGCCACTTATTTCGTGAAATTTATTCAGGCTATGGCCTCCGAAGGTTTTGTTATGAATGCTATTACTATTCAGAACGAACCGTTGAATCGCGGAAATTCGGCTTCGCTTTATATGACTTGGCAGGAGCAAGCAGCATTTATAAAAAACGCACTTGGACCAAAGTTTGCAGCAGCTGGTATCACAACAAAAATATGGGCTTTTGATCACAACTACAATTACGACAATATTGCCGATCAGGTTAGTTATCCGGTAAAAATGTATGCCGACCCCGAAGTAGCTAAATACATCGACGGAGCAGCTTATCATGCTTATGGGGGCGATAAAAGCGAATTGTTGAATGTACACAATGCATTTCCGAATAAAAATCTGTATTTCACTGAAATGTCTATCGGCACATGGAATTATAGTTTTGATGGCGACTTAATGTGGAGTATGCGCGAAATAGGAATTGGCACACTTAATAATTATGGAAAGGCCGTAATGGTTTGGAATTTTATGCTCGACGAAAAAGGAGCTCCAAACCGTCCTGGAGGTTGTACAACTTGTTACGGAGCTGTTGATATTAACACAAAAGACTACGCCACACTCGACCGAAAATCGCATTTCTACATGATTGGTCATTTATCCAAAGCCATTTCGCCAAATGCAACCCGCATTGGTACTATGGGCTTTAAGGCATCCGGATTATATTACACTGCTGTAGAAAATACCGATGGAACTTATGGTTTGGTATTGCAAAACGATACCCAAACTGCTATTAAAGTTACTATCGACGACAATAAACATTCGTTCGCTTATAATATCCCTGCTAAAAGTCTGGTTTCATGTCGTTGGAAAAAGTAACATAAGATACAATAGTTTTACAAAATAATAGATATAAGGCACATTTTGTAAAATTTCAAAACTAAAATGATTTGATTATTTTTGATTTGAAACTGAACATGATTCAATCAAATTTGTTGTTATTAAAACTTTGTATGTATTTCAATTTTATTTAAATCGAAATTGAAATACACAAAGTTTGAACTTTAAATCAACAAAAAATCATTTTTATGAGTTACGAGACAGAAAAAACGATCTATTATCCATCCCAAGAAGTAGTAGATCAGGCCAATGTAAAAGAATACGATGCTTTATATCAATATTCTATTGAAAACCGAGAAGAATTTTGGGCTGAACAAGCCGAAAAACTTTCATGGTTCAAGAAATGGGATAAAGTTCTTGATGATTCAAACCCTCCTTTTTACAAATGGTTTAGTGGCGCTAAAACAAATATCGTTTTTAATGCAATAGACCGACATCAACACACCGAAGTTCGCAATAAAATAGCACTAATCTGGGAAGGAGAACCCGGAGAAGTTCGTACTTTTTCGTATCATGCACTGAACAGAGAAGTTTGTCAGTTTGCAAATATACTGAAAAGCATGGGTGTGAAAAAAGGTGATGTTGTAACCATTTATATGCCTCAGTTGCCCGAACAGATTTTTGCCATGCTAGCTTGTGCTAAAATTGGTGCTGTACACAGCGTGGTTTATGGAGGTTTTAGTCACGAAGCTTTAGCTGATAGGATTAACGATGCCAACAGTCGTGTTGTAATAACAGCCGATGGTGGATACAGACGCGGTAAAGTGGTTGAAATGAAGTCGATAGTAAACAAAGCCATGGAACTTTCGCCAACCATGGAAATATGTATCACTGTAAAAAGAACAAACACGGACGTTTACATGGAAAACGGTCGCGATTATTGGTATCAAGACCTTGTGGCATTACCCATTGCATCTACCAAATGCGAAACCGAGGTGATGGAGTCAGACGATATGCTGTTTTTACTTTACACCTCCGGCTCTACAGGCCGACCAAAAGCTATGATGCACACACATGGTGGATATAGCGTTTATACGGCAACTACCCACAAACTAGTATTCGATATAAAACCTGACGACAGGTATTGGTGTGCTGCCGATCCGGGTTGGATTACCGGACATAGTTACATTGTGTACGGACCATTGATGAATGGCGCAACCATAATCATGTACGAAGGTGCTCCAACTTATCCATACCCTGATAGATGGTGGAAAATGGTGGAAAAATATGGCATTAATATTTTATATACTTCACCTACAGCTATACGCGGGTTAATGCGTTTTGGCGATTCGTGGCCAAACCGAAACGATTTAAGTTCGCTGCGATTGCTTGGTTCTGTTGGCGAGCCAATTAATCCGGAAGCGTGGAAATGGTATCACGAGGTAATTGGCAACAGCAAATGCCCGATTATGGATACTTGGTGGCAAACCGAAACTGGAGGATTTATGATAACACCATTGCCTATAACGCCTTTAAAGCCCGGTTCAGGAACAAAACCATTTTTCGGAAACGAAATATCGGTTGTAGACGATGACGGAAATGATGTAAAAGCAAACGAAGAAGGTACATTGGTTATTAAATCGCCTTGGCCGGGAATGACAGCCGGAATTTTTAAATCGCCTGAACGTTTCTTGGAAATCTATTGGGAAAAATACAAAAAACAAGGCTGGTATTTGACTGGCGATTCGGCTAAAAAAGACGAAGATGGCTATTTCTGGATAATTGGTCGTACCGACGATGTGATTAAAGTGAGCGGATATCGACTTGGAAGCGCCGAGATAGAAAGCGTAATGATAAGTCACCCAGCAATAGCCGAATCAGCAGCAGTTGCCTTGCCGCATCCAGTGAAAGGAAACTGCATACATATTTTTGCCATACTCAGAATGGGCTACGAAGTTAAGCCTGAGCTGGAACAAGAATTGATAAACTATATGGTAACACACATGGGGCCTATTGCAAAACCAGAGGCTATCACTTTTATAGATCAATTGCCTAAAACCCGAAGTGGTAAAATAATGCGACGTGTACTGAAAGCACGAGCATTGGGATTGCCCGAAGGTGATTTGAGCACATTGGAAGAGTAAAATACTAAAATAACATTTTAATAAAACCGACTGGCTTCAAATCAGAAATCAGTCGGTTTTTTCATTTTAAATCATATCTCTGACAATATTAACTCTCTTTTTTCGAATTTACAAACGAAACCATATTCTGTCAATTAAAATGTTTATATTTGTACTTCAATATATATCCATATAATTAAATAAATTCATGAATATTAAGTATTTAATAATCATTCTCATTCAATGCAGTTCTGTTTTACAGCCTGTCTTTTCTAATGTAAATAACCCTTCGGTTACAACATTTGCTGCTGGTGCCGACGTAGGTTGGTTGACCGAAATGGAGGCTGCTGGCAAGAAGTTTTACACTGCAGAAGGCACACAAATGGAATGTATGGCGCTACTTAAATCATTGGGAATGAATTCCATTCGCCTACGAGTCTGGGTTAACCCTACCGATCGTTGGTGTAATGCAGCCGACTTACTAGTAAAAGCAAAACGAGCCAATGATTTGGGAATGCGTATAATGATTAATTTTCATTACAGTGACTGGTGGGCCGACCCCGGTAAACAAACAAAACCGGCTGCATGGACAACACTTAGTCTTGCCGATTTAAAAACCGCTGTTGGAAATCACACGCGTGAAGTTCTGAATTTACTTAAGAACAACAATATAACACCCGAATGGGTGCAAGTTGGTAACGAAACCGGCAATGGTATGCTCTGGGAAACAGGAAAAGCATCGGTATCGATGGCAAATTACGCTGCGCTCAACAATGCTGGTTATGATGCTGTAAAAGAGGTTTTTCCAACAGCAAAAGTTATTGTGCATTTGCATAATGGATATGACAATGGCATGTTTCGATGGATTTTTGATGGACTGAAAACCAATGGCGGAAAATACGATGTTATTGGTATGTCACTTTATCCGAGTTGGTATGATGTAACAGGTAAGCCTAAAGGCGATTGGCAAAACGCCAATAAAGATTGCCTTACAAACATGAACGACATGGTAGCCCGATATGGCAAAGAGGTTATGGTGGTAGAATGTGGCATGAGTTGGGACAATGCAGCAACAGCAAAATTATTTTTAACTGATATTATAGCCAAAACAAAATTGGTAACAGGCGGAAAGGGCACTGGGGTTTTTTATTGGGAACCACAATGTTATGGCAACTGGCAGGGTTATTCGCTCGGAGCATTCGACAACAGTGGCAAACCAACCGTAGCTATGGATGCTTTTAAAAATGCAACAAACTTACAACCAAATATTTATAGCAAATTAGAGTATAAAATTGACACGCTGACAAAAACAGTAATTTTTAATAAACAACTTAAAAGTATTGAGATTTACGATATTAAAGGGGCATTGATTAAAATTATCCAAAACAATAATTCTATTGCCTTAAATCAACTTTGTAAGGGAATTAATATTTTAAAAATCATTGATTTTGAACAAAATAGATTGAATACAATCAAGATTACAAATAACTAGTACTGTTAAACCGGAAATGAAAAACTTAATACTCGGCATACTACTATTTTCAACTATAATTGGTCATTCACAGGTATTACCAAAAGTTGTTTCTGGTAAAATTGTACGAATTGAGCAATTAAAATCTAAATTTGTTAGTGCCAGAAATATTGATATTTGGTTACCTGAGAATTATTCGAAAACAAGTCGTTATCCGGTCATTTACATGCATGATGGTCAGATGCTTTTCGACAGTACTCTGACATGGAATCATAAAGAATGGAAAGTTGACGAAACGTTGAGTAGTTTAATAAAAAACAACGAAATTAAATCCTGTATAGTTGTAGGCATCTGGAATAATGGTTCAGATCGTATTTCAGAGTATTTACCAAATAAGATTTATAACACTATAAATGAAACAACCCGAAAAGAGTTTGATAAAAAATACTGCAATGGAAAAGGTGCACAGGGCGACAACTATCTGAAATTTATTGTCGAAGAACTAAAACCATACATCGATTCCTGTTTTTCAATACTACCACAGCAGGAACACACATTTCTGATGGGTTCGAGTATGGGTGGTCTAATTTCAATGTATGGATTAGCTGAGTATCCCAACGTTTTTGGTGGAGCTGCTTGCCTCTCTACTGCTTGGCTTAGTATGATTGAACCAAAATCTGATTTTCCTCTGGCTATTTTTAATTACTTAAATCAGTACCTACCAGCCCCAAAAACACATAAAATATACTTGGACTATGGAACCGGAGAAAGTGACAAAGAATATTTTACTACGCAAAATTTTATAGATATAATTTGCAAAAACAAAGGTTACGACTCCACAAATTATACAATGAAAGTATTTGAAAATGAAAAGCATGACGAAGTGGCATGGAGCAAACGTTTAGCAATTCCAACAAAATTCTTACTTGCAAAACCAACAATTCAAAAGCCAGTTTCCGGCAAAATAGAATTAATTGAGAATTTTGCTTCGAAATATGTTTCAGCCCGCAATATCGAAGTATGGCTTCCAAAAGGATATAACGACAAAGAAAAATACAGTGTGCTTTATATGCACGATGGACAAATGCTTTACGATGCATCAACAACCTGGAACAAGCAAGCCTGGGATGTGGACGATGTAGCAACTGCACTTATGGATGGCAATAAAACTCAAAAATTTATAGTTGTTGGAGTGTGGAATGATAGTAAAAAACGTCATTCCGATTATTTTCCACAAAAACCTTATGAAAGTCTAACTGCTGAACAAAAAGAATTTGTCACAAAGCAATTGATTGAAAAAGGAAGGATAAACACAACATTTCAGCCCATGTCGGATAATTATTTAAAATTATTAGTCGCTGAATTAAAGCCATTTATCGACAAAAACTATTCGGTTTACACCGACCGTAAACATACGTTTGTGGCAGGCAGTAGCATGGGAGGGCTTATTTCGATGTATGCCATTTGCGAATATCCAACGGTTTTTGGAGGTGCAGCTTGCCTTTCGACACACTGGCCTGGAATTTTCACAACAGAAAATAATCCTATTCCTCAAGCATTTAACAGCTATTTAAAAGCCCATTTACCGAAACTTAAAAGCAGCAAACTTTATTTTGATTATGGCGATAAAACATTAGATGCCATGTATCCTCCACTCCAAAAAGAAATTGACAAAACATTGCAGCATGCAAATCCTAAGAACAAATACAACTGGCAAACACAGTTTTTCCCTGGCAAAGACCACAGCGAAAATGCATGGAAAGAACGTTTGAATATTCCATTGGAATTTTTACTTGGAAAGTAACTAGCTTAACAACAGAATGAAAAACATTAGAATACTTACAATAACGCTAATCATTATGAACTTTTTAGAAATTCAAGCTCAATTTAGCTCTGAAAAATTTAATCGTTTACCAGTTGGAAGTATAAAACCTACGGGTTGGTTAAAATCTCAAATGGAAGCTGATATGCATGGTTTTGTTGGAAACTTAGATAAGTTAGTTCCCGAATTGATAAACGACCCAATTTATGGAAATGGAAGACTTCAAAAACATTCAAAGCCAAAAGATCTTGGAAATCTTAAAGAAGGAGATGCGGCTGGAGATGAACAATATAAATGGTGGAATAGCGAAACACAATCGAACTGGTGGGACGGATATATTCGGAATGCCATTTTATTGGATGATAAATTAGCAATTAAAAATATCGAAAACTATATTGAACGTGTTTTAGAAACTCAGGACAACGATGGTTATATCGGAATTTACGATAAAGAATTGAGGTATAAATTCACAAGCGAAAATGGCGAATTATGGTCAAAAGCCACGCTTTATAGGGGTTTGTTAGCATTTTATGAATATTCGGGTAGTAAAAAAGTATGGAATGCTTTGGTTCGAGCTGTAGAAAATGTCATGCAAAATTATCCCATTTACAATTCAAACCCATTTCACGCTGGACTTGATTTTTCGGGAGGCGTGGCTCACGGACTAACCTTTACGGACGTTTTAGATCGAATGTATCAACTTACAGGTGATAAAAAATACAGCGATTATGCCTTGTTTTTGTACTTTAATTACTCCGAAAATTTTAGTTCCGAAAAAGATGTTCAACTAAAAAATATTCTAAATCCAACGTATAAACTTCAATCTCATGGAGTTCATACTTACGAACATATTCGTACATTAATAGTAGCTGCTTACGCTTCGCAAAACAAAGAACTTAAAAATGCATTGAATATCTATTTACAACGAATAAACCAATCGACGACACAAACAGGTGGTCCTATTGGTGATGAATGGATTGCCGAACGCACTGCTAACGCAACAAATACAGGCTATGAATATTGTTCAATACATGAATTATTAGATAGCTACACCCTGCTTTTGCAAAAAACGGGTGATTCGAAGGTGGCAAACCGAATTGAAAATATTTTTTACAATGCAGCGCAAGGGAGTCGGAATCCAAACCATTCAGGTATTGCATATTTAAAAACCGACAACAGTTATGAGATGCTTGGAACAAAAAATGGCGAAATTGAAGCTAATCGGGAACAAACTCGCTACAAGTATTCACCTGCTCATCAAGATGTTGCAGTATGTTGTAATCCAAATGCGGGAAGAATCACACCTTATTTTGTACAGTCCTCGTGGTTTTCTGAAGGAAAAAACACATTAGTTGCTGCATTACTTATGCCTAACATACTTCAAACATGTATTACGGGAAATAATGTTATAATCCAAAATCATACAGAATATCCTTTCAAAAATAGTTTTGATTTTGAAATTCAACTCGATAAACCCACAAAATTATGTATAAAAATAAGGAAGCCAAATTGGGTTAAATCCATTGTCTGCTCCGAAACATATTTAATTGACAATGAATATATTGTAATTAACCGAAAATTTAATCGTACTGACAGAATTAAACTACGTTTCGAAACCGATGTGAAGGTCGAAGAAGATATCAATCACGAAAAGTATTATCGATATGGTGCCTTAATTTATGCAAAATCAATTGATTCAAATCAGGTAAAAGGAAAAGAATACTTGTCTGGATTTGCAGATTATATGTATAAACCAATGCAAACACTCGTACAATATAAATTCGCCGAAGGACAAAAAGCTACATTTAAGAATGGCAAAATCAAAACTTATTTATTGAATACAGCAACTAACGAGGTTGAAGGCATTCAACTTGTTCCTTTTTGTAAAACTATTCTACGCCAAGTTAGTTTTTGAGTTCTTTAAGTATCATTGCACCTAAAGAATTTAGCATTAAAACGTTTTCACTAATTCTTTTACCTGTTAGCAAATCGATATAATTTCCAACAGGAATGTTGAATTGCTGATTAATATTACTTGCATTAAACAAAACCAGAATTTTATTGCCGTTTAATGAACGTTCATAAGCAAGTTTTTTGCCGTCAGTTACAATAAATTTCAGTTCACCATCAACCAATTCGGGGTTTTCTTTGCGCATTTTAATAAGCTTTTTGTAAAACTGAAATGTTGTTTCATTGAAATCAACTTTATCAAATTCAGGCTTCAGAGTTTGTATATTATTTCTGTTTTCAGGCTTAAATTTCATATCTTTCCAGCAAAGCGGTTTCCGCCCAAACGGGTCGTCGGCTCCCCACATACCCATTTCCTCACCATTCCAAATTTGAGGCGCCCCAAGTGTGGTAAATAAATGAACGAGATAAAGTTGTAAGCGTTTATACGATTCTTTGTTTGGTTTTCCAGTTTTATAATTTGAATTCTCCAAGGGGTTGGCTCCAAATTTATAATCATTATCGTTATAAAAATCAGTGAGTAAGCGCGGTGCATCGTGCGAAGACGACACATTCATCATCGCCTTCACATTTTCGGGTTTTACGCGGCTCCACTCACTCAGCAAACTATCTTTGAGTTGCAAAGCATCAATACCGTTTTTTGTATTTGCAAAAAAGTAGCGTGCCGGACGATACACCTGATAATACATTACCGCATCGAACATATCGCCTTGCATATAAGGAGCAGGATTCATCAAGTCTTTAGGCCATTTCTCCCACCAAATCTCACCAATCAAATAAGCATCTTCTTTTACTAAACGTACAAACTTGCGGTAATCGCGCCAAAATCCAAGTCCAATCTGGTCGGCCACATCCAAGCGATAGCCATCCACGCCTTTTGACACATCACCATCAGGTGCTAACCAACGTTTCGACACTTCAAAAATATGTTGTTTTGCGCCATTATCAATATTTCCCTCATAAGGTTTACCATTAATTCGATTGCCCTTGATTTCCGTTTTCCGAAATTCAGGCATGTACGCATTTCCGTACCAACCATCGTATTTAAACTCATTTTCAGCAGTTAGCGGATTGTCAAATGCTGATACATTGTACCATGAACGGTATGGCGAATCAGATTGATTTTTCAAAATATCCAACCAAGCCCAAAAATTTGTACCCGTATGATTCCACGAATAATCCATAATAATACGCATCCTGCGCTTGTGAACTTCGTTGATAAGTTTTAAAAATAATTTATCTGCCGAAGTCCATTTCCATGTCGCTGGGTCAGCTGGATTTTCGGTTGCCATTATCTTTTTATCACCTTCGGGGTCGGGTCCAAAATTAATATCCACATGATGATAATTGCGCGCATCGTACTTGTGCAACGAAGGAGCATCATTAATTGGATTCAGATAAATAGCCGTAATTCCTAAGTCCTGCAAATAATCGAGTTTATCCAAAACGCCCTGCAAGTCGCCCCCATAACGACGGTATTGTAGCAATTCATGAAAAGGCTTGTCCGAACCACGCATCCAACTATCGCGAGCAAACCAATCGCCAGTCCATTCGGTAGTTTTCCAACCAACGGGAGGTACAATATTCATATTGGTAACTGTTGTATTTTCGGCAGTTTGGTCGTTGGTTATATCGCCATTATTAAACCGCTCCACAAAAATCTGATACCAAATTACATTTTTTGACCATGCCGGAGGTTCACTAAAACCAGGCGAAGAAAAAGCACAATTCAATGAAAGAAGGATAAATAATACGATAAAAGGCACTTTTGACTGTTTCATTGTACGAGATTTTATTGTTTTATAAGCAAAGTAGTGTTTTGCACTAGCTTTAATACCAACAAAAATACAGCGTTTTTACAATCTGATAAAAAAATCAATAATTTATACGATTAAAGTTAGTTGCAAACGTTTGCAATAAAAACAAAGCCAATTTTAAATTGTTATACATTACAGAAATAAAATATAGCTTACATTTGCCAATAATTTAATTTCAAACTACATACAAACGTAAATATAAAACCAATATAGAATGAAAAGATCAATTTTTACACTGTTATTTGTGGCTTTCACCATTTCGGCGTGGAGTCAAATCATTACTTCAAATCCTGTTTTTATTACAAAAGATTACACAGGAGTTATTGAATTAACTTACGATGCCACTAAAGGCACTGCTGGTCTAAAAGATTATGTAGGAACTGATGGCATATATGCTCACATTGGAGTTATAACTAGCTCTAGTACAAGCAATAGTGATTGGAAACACGCACCAACATGGGGCGACAACTCAGAAAAGTACAAGCTTACTTCAGTAGGAAGTAATAAATGGAAATTAATGATTGTTCCTAGCATGACCACCTATTTCAGTTTAAACTCAGGGGAAATAGTAAAAAAACTGGCTATGGTTTTCCGTAATGGTTTAAAAACTAAAGAAGGAAAAGATACTGGTGGAACGGACATTTTTGTTACCGTTTATGATGCAGGACTAAACGTTGCTTTTACTTCACCTTCATCTAACCAAAGTGTTACAGTTGGAAGTACAGTAAACTTTATTGTAGGCTCATCGTTAGCGGCTGACCTCGAGTTGAAAATGAATAACACCAGCATTAAAACAGCTGCAGCAGCCACTACACTTACTCATTCACAAACATTCAGCTCAACAGGCGATTATACATTAATCGCCTCTGCGTCATTAAATGGTACAATTCTTTACGATACGTTACAAATTTGTGTTCCGGAAGCAGTATCAAATCAGGCACGCCCGGCAGGTTTACTTCCAGGTATTAATTACATAAGCAATACAAGCGTTACATTGGTATTGCATGCACCAAATAAATCGAGTGTTTTCCTAATTGGAGAATTTAATGATTGGTCGCAATTAAATGCATACCAACTAAAAAGGGATAGTGAGTATTGGTGGATTACACTTGATAATTTAACTCCAGGAAAAGTATATGGATTTCAATATCTTGTAGATGGTACAATAAAAATACCTGACCCATATACCGAAATGGCTCTTGACCCATGGAATGACAAATGGATAAATGAATATTATAGTATTTATCCAAATATAAAAGCATATCCTAGCGGTAAAACCGAAGGTTTAGTAGCTACATTTCAAACAGCTAAGCCATCAACATACACTTGGGAAGTACCTTCGTTTACAATGCCATCGAAAGACAATATGGTGATTTACGAATTGTTATTACGCGATTTCACAGTCGAAAAATCGCTAAATGCTGCCATCACTAAACTTGATTACCTAAAAAATTTAGGTGTAACTGCGATTGAACTTATGCCAATACAGGAATTTGAGGGGAACAACTCATGGGGCTACAATCCAAATTTATATTTTGCACCCGATAAGGCCTACGGAACTCCTGATATGTACAAAAAGTTTATTGACGAATGTCATAAACGCGGAATGGCTGTATTGCTCGATGTGGTTTTTAATCAATCTACTGGATTGCACCCATTTGCATCCTTATTCTGGGATGGTGTAAATAGTCGCCCTGCAGCAGACAATCCTTGGATGAATGCAGTTGCTCCACACCAATTTAGTGTTTTAAACGATTTTGATCATAGCTACACTCCTACTCGTGAGTATTTTAAACGCGTATTAAAATACTGGTTAACGGAATATAAAGTAGATGGATACAGATTAGATTTAACCAAAGGATTTACTCAAAATTCAGGTACTGAGTCGGTTAAAGACCAATCCAGAATTGATTATCTAACTGAGTATTACAATGCATCAAAAGAAGTTAAAAGTGACATTATGTTCATTTTAGAACATTTCTGTGCGTACGACGAGGAACTTGAACTTGCTAACAAAGGAATGTACTTATGGCGCAATGTAAATAATTCCTATTCACAAGCAGCCATGGGATTTCAAAGCAATAGCGATTTTGGTGGAATGAACACCTTACCACGTCGTTGGATTGGATATGCCGAAAGCCATGACGAAGAACGTAATTTTTTCAAGGCTAAAGAGTTTGGTAGTGGAGTAATTAAAACTGATTCAATTTATCGTATTAGCCGTGTACCATTAAATATTGCATTTACAGCATTAATTCCAGGTCCAAAAATGATATGGCAATTTGGTGAAATGGGATTTGATTATTCAATCGATTCAAATGGTGGACGTACTAATCCAAAGCCTTCGGCTTGGGGCTGGTTAAATCTGGCACATCGCAAAGCAGCTTACGACGCTTCAGCAAAAATCATTACCTTACGAAAAATGTATCCTACCGTGTTCAACGAAGGAATACTTTCGATGCAGGGAAGTGCAAGCGACTGGGATTCAGGAAAAAGAATTGCTATTACTCACAACGATTTAAATGTAGTTGCTTTAGGAAATTTCAATGCGAGTACTAAAATCTCAGCATTCCCTAATTTCCCAAAAACTGGTTCGTGGTACAATTTACTTACAGGTCAACTTTACTATGTTGGATACGCCAACACCCCTATTGAAGTGAAAGCTGGCGAAGTGCTGATTTTTACTGATCGTCAGATTAATTTTACAAATGGGGTTGAAAAAACAGAAGCCGAAAATTATTCAAAAGTTTACCCAACTGCAACAAGTGGAAAAGTAATAATAAACACTCCAAATGGACAAAACACAGTAAATGTTTACAACATGCAGGGTGGTAAAATAATGAGTGCAACTAATAAATCTGAAATCAACATTGCACATCTTACAAATGGCATGTATCTGGTTGAGGTGGTTTGCAACGAAGGTAAAAACACAGTAAAGATTCTGAAAAAATAGTTTTTGATTTAGTTGTTAGGAATAGCGCGTATCGGTTCAATTCGGTACGCGTTTTTTTTGTAACTTTGCAACTCAAATTTTCAAATTTTCATATCTTCAAATTTCTTTAAAAATGTACACTTACGAATTAGAATTTAAAGTACGCGATTACGAATGTGACATACAAGGAGTTGTAAACAATTCAGTGTATCAAAATTACTTAGAACATACGCGTCATGAGTATTTAGAAGCCAATAACGTAAGTTTTGCAGAGCTCCATAACCGCGGCATCGATGCCATGGTATCAAGTATCGAAATTGCTTACAAAACTCCTCTCCGACCAGGCGATTCGTTCATTTCAAAACTCTACGTTCAAAAAGAAGGTGTGCGCTATATTTTTCATCAAGCTATTTACCGAAAAGAGGATAACAAATTGGCTATTAAGGCAAAAGTAAATGCAGTGGTGGTTATTAATGGCAAATTAGGGACATCATTACCCGAATTTGATAAACTCATTGAGTCTTGAGTTACAAGTTTTGAGTTATGAATTATGAGTTTTGAGTTAATATTAAATCAACATTAGTTTATAAAAAATCGCATTTTGCTACAAACTATTTTAAGAATTACTTGTTAGATAATTAAAGCGATTTAAACAATACATTAACATACAACAAATTATATATGAACGAATTTTTAGAAACCGAAGAAAAGATAGTCAGAATGCTCAAAACAGT
>CAYXQZ010000008.1:0-12741 GCA_964466415.1 uncultured Paludibacter sp. | reverse complement strand
ATATGAACGAATTTTTAGAAACCGAAGAAAAGATAGTCAGAATGCTCAAAACAGTTTTCGACCCCGAAATACCTGTTAATATATACGACTTGGGGTTGATTTACAAAATAGAGATGAAAGAAAACGGACAACTTGATATCGACATGACACTTACTGCACCAAATTGTCCGGCAGTGGATTTTATAGTTGAAGATGTTCGTATGAAAACGGGTAGTGTAGAGGGTGTTTCAAATGTAGAAGTTAATATTGTTTTTGAACCTGCTTGGGACAAAAGCATGATGAGCGAAGAAGCACAACTCGAATTAGGATTTTTGTAAGATATTGCACTTAATATCTTTAAGTTATAAATTAGGGAATATTGAAATTCAATTTTCAGTATTCCCTAATTTATTTACACCGACACTACTTCGGGCTTGATATTGCGATGGGCAACTTTATAACCCTTTAAATTGATCAATATCTGTTGCTCATAACGAGCCGACACTTCGAAATAGCAAGAGCTATCTCCTACTTTCATGTTTTTCAAATCACCTGCACTAATACCCGTTTCTTCGACCAAAAAATCGGTAAGCGTACTTTTCAGAAAACCTTGCGTAATGCCAATATTCAAGAAAATACCTATTGGATGTGTCATTTTAACTTCGTTCAGCAATTCCACTTTAACTTCCGAAAAACTAATTTTCAAATCGGCTTCAAGTTGTTTGATATCAGGTAAATCCTCCGTTTTGATTAAACAAACCGACACACCAGATTTCCCTGCACGCGCTGTTCGTCCACTCCGATGTGTGTACTGATCTGATTTTTCGGGTAAATGGTAATGGATAATATAATCCAGTTCTTTAATATCAATGCCTCGAGCGGCAATATCAGTAGCTACAAGTAAGCTTATGCGGTTATTTTTAAGACCACGCATCACTTTATCGCGCATTTCCTGATTCAAATTTCCATGCAGTGCATCGGCAGTTACTTCGAAACCGGCTAATTGCTTGGCTATGCGTTTGGCTGCCGTTTTTGTTTTACAAAAAAGTATTCCGCGCTGCTCTTTACGAGCCGATAAAAAAGCTTTCAGATAATCCAGCTTTTCACCTTGCTTGTAAATCAAGTAATTGTGCTCAATTTTCTGATTCACAAACTCAGTTGCATTTATTCGAATCTCTACAGCATCAGCACGCAAATAATCTTTAATAATTGAAGTCACATCGGCAGGCATAGTGGCAGTAAAAAGCAGACTTGTAATTCCTTTCTTACACGAATTTAATACTCTATCAATATCCGATTTAAAACCCATATTCATCATTTCGTCGGCTTCGTCGAGCACCAAAAACTTCAAATCATTTAATTTCATTGCATTTCTGTCAAGCAAATCGAGCAACCGACCGGGAGTTGCCACTACTACATGCGTAGAGCGCTGCAAACGTGCCATTTGGTCATCGATAGGAACGCCACCATATACACACTCGGTAAAAACACGTGGAATATGCTTCGAAAAAAGGAAAAACTCACGCGCAACCTGCTGTCCAAGTTCACGAGTTGGTACAAGCACCAAAGCTTGTATATTGGGATTTTTGGGGTCGATAGATTGTAAAATTGGCAAACAAAATGCAGCTGTTTTACCTGTACCAGTTTGAGCCACAGCTACTAAATCGGTTTTGGAATGAAGTATATGAGGTATAGCCTGTAGCTGAATATCAGTAGGTTCTGTTATTTTATTTTCGAACAATGCTTGTTCTATTGCTTCGTTAATGCCTAATTGATTAAATGTCATCCTGATTTTTGAATTAAAAAATAAAGTAGTACTTTTGAAAATTGAGACCTCAAAGGTACTTTATTTTAAGCTACAAAAAAACATTTGTTGCTTGACACACGTTAAAGGTGAATAAAAAACGCTTTATGTCAAACGAATACATATCCAAAAGCCTTATTAAATGGTACGAAGCGAATAAACGCGAATTACCATGGCGTGATATTTCAGATCCATATCGTATATGGATTTCGGAAATTATTTTACAACAAACTCGTGTGAATCAAGGCATGAATTATTATTTGCGCTTTGTGGAGCGATTTCCAGATGTAAATGCGCTAGCTACAGCCCATGAGGATGAGGTTTTGAAATACTGGCAAGGCTTGGGATATTACTCCAGAGCACGCAACGTACACAAAACAGCTCAAATAATTGTTGAAAAACACAAAGGCAAGTTTCCGAACTCCTATACCGAAATAGTTCAGTTAAAAGGAATTGGAGCCTATACCGCAGCGGCTATTTGTTCGTTTGCTTACAACCAAGCTTATGCCGTGGTGGATGGTAATGTTTTTCGAGTACTTTCACGTTTGTTTGCCATCGAAACTCCAATTGACAGCACACATGCTAAAAAAGAATTTTCGGAATTAGCTACCAACTTGCTCGACAATCGGAAACCGGGCATTCACAATCAGGCAATTATGGAATTTGGCGCTTTGCAGTGTATTCCTGTTCAACCCGACTGTAACGCATGTCCATTTCAGAAAACCTGCAAAGCATATAAGCTCGATTTGGTTGATAAACTACCAATTAAAGCCTCCAAAACAAAAGTTCGGGAGCGATTTTTCAATTATTTTTTCATACAATATCAATCAAAAATATTTATTCAAAAACGTACCGAAAAAGATATTTGGCAAAATTTGTATGAACTTCCACTTATTGAATCCGACAAACTTTTTGAGCCAGAAGAAATTGGAACAAATGACCTTTTTGCCAATATTGAAAATATAGAAATTAACACTACAACATCCACTTTTAAGCATATTTTGTCGCACCAACGCATATTTGCACGTTTTTCTACAGTGAAAATTTCGAATAAGAATAAAGTTTTGAATAATTTGATAGAAATAAGAAAAGATGAATTAGACAATTTTGCTGTATCGAGATTAACGGAGATGTTTTTAGAGACAATTAATTAAATGAATTAAATACGAATTTATTTACTTCTAACTTCATTTTCAACAAACGTTTGCAGTTCTTTTTTCAATCATAAATAGCGTTAATTTGATAATTCTCACGAAAAAAAACTAACATTGTAGCTTAAAAATCAGAATCATTTTTTAAACGTGAAACAATAAAAAACCATGTTAAACATTCAGAAAAAATTAAGCAATCCATTTTTGGCATTATTAGCTTTGCCAGCTACTGCTGTTGGATTTGCTCTCTCTACTCAAATTGCTGCATTAAGTTGGATACTATCTAAAAAATACAATCTCGACATTCACGAAGTGGCTTTTGTATGGCTAGCAGGTCCTATAGCCGGAATTTTCGGACAAATAATTGTGGGATTAGTCAGCGATAATGTTTGGTTTATGGGTGGCCGTAGGCGACCGTTTATTATGATAGGCGGTATGATAAGCACGTTGGCTTTTCTGGCTTTGCCTTATATCCGCGAAATTTCACAAATAACGGGCATTACCGATATTATTATTATTGCATCTATTATAGCACTTTTTCTGGATTTATCGGTGAATGTAACCTTTAATCCTGCTCGATCCATAATTGCCGACCTCACACCTGAGGGAAAAATACGCATGGCGGGCTTTGTATGGATGCAGATTGTATCTGGATTTTTTGGCGTTTTTGCTTATTTCCTATCCATGGTTTTTGGTAACGAAACCTTACTTTTTATTGCTGCATTTTTAGTTTTTGCAACAGCAGTTTTTCCAATTCTTTTTATCGAAGAGAAAAAAGAGGTGGAAGCCGATACAAAATCGACTGAGAAATTTGGTGTAAGTCAAATACTGAAAGAAATTTTTCCATTGTATGGTTTTTTGGTATTTGGTGTTTTTAGTGTTGTAAATCATTTCAACGAGTCGCTTGCACCATATCATAATCCCATTTTAATTGCCGCACTAGCCTACTCTATCGTAATTGGCATACTACTTATAATCAAAGGATTAAAAACCGTATCGAACAAAAACGAATTTCACAAAATAATGCTAGCACACTCATTTACATGGGTAGCTTTTCAAAGCATGTTTATCATTTCCGGCTTTTTTATCGAGAAACAAATTCTTCCCAATGTTGAAATCAACACGCTCACTGCCAATTGGTTTGCACAGGCATTAACGGGTGTTACTCAATCGGCCGATGCATCGGTTGGCAATATTGTTTCGCTTGGATTTTTGATACTTAATTTTGTTGGAGCTGTATTTCCACTACTTCTTCAATCGGTTTCACGAAAGATAGGACGCGTTAAAACCTATATATCGGCACTTAGCTTTGCCGTAGTTGGCTATTTTTACATAGCATTTTTAGGAAAACTCGAAATTGATTTTTACATCGGCATGTTTTTGGTCGGAATAGGCTGGTCGGCAGTAATTTCTATTGTGTTTGCCATTATGAGCGAGCGTGTAAATCCGGCCAAAATGGGTTTGTATATGGGCGTATTCAACTTGGCAGTGGTGCTTCCGCAAATGATGAGCAATGGAGTGGCCAATGTAATTAAACAAACCGAGAATTATCAACTTTTGTATATAATATGTGGGTTGTTAATTGCCGTTTCGGTGTTATTTTGGATGTTTGTACGCGAACCACAACAATCATCCAATCAAGCAAGCGGAGTTCGAGGAAGTCATTAAATACACATTAAAAAGGGCTGTATCAAAGTGATGCAGCCCTTTTTAAGATTTTGAATTTATCAACTTAAAAACTCAGATTATTTTTTAGCTTTGAAGCGTTCGTTAAGCAATTTAGTAACTTCAACAGTAATATCGTAGCCTTTTTGAGCAAACAACACATTATCGCTAGCGGTATTACTAATAATTAATTCGTACTTATTATCCTTATTGTATTGTTTCAGAAACGCATTAATAGTATCGCGCAATTGCTCACTCATTTTTTGTTGAACTTGCATAATTTGTTGACTTAGTTTGCCATCCAACTGTTGCAAATCCTGCTGACGACGTACCAAACGAGCTTGTTCTTGCTCGGCACGCTCACGACTTAAAAATGCATTGGCTTCCAACTTACGTTGAAATTCGGCCATTTCTTGTTGTAATTGACGTGCTTTGGTATTTATATCTAACCGTGAATCTTCTTGCTTGCGAATTAAAGACTCGTTAGCATCTTTTGCAAACTGGTAATTCGACAATAATGAATCGACATTGATGTAAGCAATCGGTAATTTTCCGGCTCTAATTTCTTCTTTGCTAAATGGAGCAGATTTGCTTGAACTACCGGCATTGCTGCTGAATACTTTTACAAACAATACAATAACTGCTATGGCTAAAACGCCGTTTAAAATGAGTGAAAGATTTTTCATGCTGTTCTTATAAAATTATAATTTTGAAACTTCGTTGTATAAATCAATTCTGCTAATTGGTTTTGCTTTTTGAGCATCCCTATCTTGTGTAGTTGCACAGTGTACTCCTTTGTCTTTCAATGCTTTATTTCCTCCAATATGAATATTGGGAAATTCTCCACCTTTGATAAAAAAAATTCTAAATCCGAGTATCAAAACTCCTATTATCAGTAAGATAGCCGAAACTATAAATGCTAGTAGCATAATTCTGTTATGTTAATTCTGATACAAAGATAATTTTTTTAAAAGATTAAATTCTTTGTAAGTGCTATTTTTTAGTAATTTGAATGTTTTAGATTGCTTTTTAACTGATATTAAGATGGTAGCAGTAATCACAAAGCATTTAACTTGTACAAATTAGAAAAAAGGCATAACTTTGCAGCCTAAAAGCGCTATAAAAAGGATATGGGAATAGAAAAAGGAATTTTCCAACGTACTGAATTACTGTTAGGAAAAAGTTTTATCGAAAAAGCATTTCAAAAACGGGTTATTATTTTCGGAATAGGCGGTGTAGGTAGTTGGTGTGCCGAAAGCTTGGTACGCTCGGGTATTAATCAACTTACTATAGTGGATTCGGATAGGGTTTGCGTTACTAATGTAAACCGACAATTACTAGCAACTACCAAAACCGTAGGAAAAGTAAAAACAGAAGTTCTAAAGGAACGCTTATTAGAAATTAATCCAAAAGCCGAAATCACTGCACTTCAAAAAATTTATAGTCCCGAAACTTCCGAATCGTTTGAACTTGATACTTACGATTATATTATCGACGCCATTGATAGTTTATCCAACAAAGTACATTTAATTCAAACAGCTACCAAAACCAACGCTAGGTTTTTCTCGTCGATGGGAGCTGCTCTTAAAATGGACCCAACTCGCATAAAGGTAGCCGAATTTTGGAAAGTACAAGGCTGTCCGCTGGGAGCTGCTTTGCGTAGTAGATTAAAAAAATTAGGAGGTACAAGCAAAAAGTTTATGTGCGTTTATAGCGACGAGCTACTCAAAAACAAAGGCGAAAACGCTGCCTGTGGCACCGAAAAATGCCTTTGCCCCAAAGCACTTGAAGGGCCAGGCGACCCCGACTTGGTAAATCACGAGTGGTGCAGCCTTAAAGCGCAAGTAAACGGCACAACCTCGTATATGCCCGCTATGTTTGGCATGACCATAGCGGGACTTGTTATACAAAGCATTGAAAAAGAGGAGATTTAAACGCCTTAACTATCGGGAACTTCCACTCTAATTTTTACGCCTTTGCCTGGTTCGCTCCATATATCAACTTTTCCTTCGAGCAAGTATGCGCGTTCTTTCATGCCGGTAAGGCCATAAGAATCATTGCGTTTTTTCATGGATAAATCAAACCCTACACCATTATCACTAATTTGGAGATAAGTTACATTATTTTCACAACCCAATTCAACGTCGATTAACGATGCTTGTGAGTGTTTTACAGCATTATTGAGCGATTCTTGAAGAATACGGAACAGAGCAATAGATTTTTCGGGAGCAATATCTACAGTTGTTGTTTTATTTATAAATTCACAATGTATTATTTGCCTTTCGTTAAATGCCTTAATATGCTCATTAAATGCTTCGACCAAGCCAACCATATCGAGCAATTCAGGACGAAGATCAGTCATTATGCGGCGAGCGCTCTTAATGGTATTGTTTACAAAACCTTCCAGTCGCTTAAACTGTGTTTGAAAATCGGCTGATGCCTCTTCTTTTACAAACTTTTTGGATTTTATACCCAGCATGCCCAAATCGAACTTAATAGCCACCAATATTTGGCCTAGGTCATCGTGAATTTCGCGTGCTAGATTTATGCGTTCCTCTTCACGTACAGTTTGTAAATGCGAAGCAAAATCTTTTAACTGATGCTGATAATCAATCAGTTCCTTTTGCGCTTTAAGGCGTTCGGAAATATCAATATTAATACCAGCAATACCAAAAGTATTGTTTTCGGAACGAATAGGAAAGACAATGTTTTGAAAAGGTGCAGGTTTTCCATTTACAGTATAAACGACCTCTTCGTTTACAATTTCACCCGCATACGCACGCCTATTGGTTGCATCCCATTTTTTAGCTGTCTGTTTGTCCTTTTTAGAATAATGCTTAACATCAGTATCAATTATGCTACCAAAATTTTCGACCAATTTTGAATTTTGAATAATTATCTTGTCATTCATATCGCGAGCCCATACTCCAAACGGTATATTATCGATAAATGTACGTAGCAATGTTTCACTTTGGAGCAATGCATTTTCAGCCTCTTTGCGGGATGTAATATCGGTCATACATAGCAATAAACGCTTTTCACCACCATCATCTATTAATGAGGTAGATGCTAAAAGTGATACATTTTTTTTAATACCATGTCTTACAATAGTAGTTTGAACATCAATATCACGATGCTCGAAACCTGTGTTAAATGTAGTCTCAACTGTGTGACGAAGAATGCAGTTTTTACAGGCCATACTGTGTCCGCAACCTTCAGGGTTTGTAAAAGAATTTATACAATCAATCACATTACCGAAAGCATTATTTATACCTAATAGTTTTTCAGGTTCATCTACAAAAGTATTTAAGGCATTGTTTGCAAATAATATTTCGGCATTATTATTTACCAAACACAACATTACAGGTGCATTATCGTATATAGCTTTTAGTTCTTTTCTGTTTTTTTCAATCTCTTCACGTGCTATTTTCTTTTCGGTAATATCGTGACCAGATATTTGAACAGCAGGTTGACCGTCGAAAAGTATTGGCATCACCTTTATTTCCACATACACTTCGGTTCCATCCAAGCGTAGGTATTTTTCTTCGACCGCTGGCAGCGACATATTAAGCGGCGTCATTGCCACAAACTGCATACGCTCAATTATAAGTGGAATATCTCCGGGGTTAATAAATTCGAACAATGACCGGCCAAGTAATTCGCTTTTATCTTTGGCGCGCATCACATTCATAGCTTCCTTGTTTATGTACGCAATTTTTCCATCTACATAAATTGTAATTCCTTCGGGCGAATTATCCATCAACTCACGGTATTTAGCTTCGCTAACAGCTAGAGTGAGCTCCGCCTCTTTACGGGTAGTTATTTCGTTAAATATGGTAAGTAGCAGCTTGGTTTCGTCGTTTGGAACAATATAGGTTTTGCTTATTTCCACCCATTTCTTTTTGCTATTCCAAAGTATTATTTCTTTTTCTTTGTTTTTGTCTAGTTGGTTATTTGCAAATTTAAGTTTATATTTTTGCAACTCATGTATTTCATTATCTTGATGATAAAAATCGGACATCAACTTACCAACTGCTTCATTTTCGTCAACTTCAAATAAATCGCAATACGCTTTGTTAGCACGTACAATTACTCCATTTTCGTCGGTTAGGCGCAATGCATTGCTAGAGCTTTCCCACACCGAACGAAACTCGGCCTCCGACCGAAGAATTTCTTGACGAGCACGTTTATGTTCTGTAATATCACGCAGCACACCAAATACAGCATGCTCATCGCGCTCTTTTATGGCAAAAATACGTACATCAATTATTTCGGTAGCAGATAATACACTCATTCTAACCTCTAAATTAAAAGGTGTATTATGTTCGCACAATTTATTTAGCGACAGCTCAAAATCAGGCCTATAGTATTCAACAATTAATGACACAAAAGCATCGTAACTTACATCGGTATTTGCAAAGCCCAATACAAATGCAGCACCATCCGATAATAAAAATTGTTTGGTATCAGGGTCGAACTCCCAGTTACCCGACTTTGAAGCCAATTCGGCTCTACGCAATCGCGCTTCGCTTCGAACCAGCTTATTTTCGGTTATTCTGCGTGCTGCAATTTCCTTTTCTAAATCTTCCAACAGATTCAGATTAGCCACATTATTAAACTCAAGTTGAACTGTTTTTTCGGCAACTAAGTTTGTTAATTCAGCTTCCTGCATTTGACGCATCTTATTAGCTTCGTTAATCTTAGCCATAGCACGCACTTGTGCCACCAGTTCACTTTCGTCGATTGGCTTAGCCAAAAAAGCTTCGGCACCTACCTCCAATGCTTTAATTCTACTCTCCTTATCGCCCTTCAATGCAGTAACAAATACTACAGGGATATTTTTCAATGTCTCATCTGATTTCAACTGTTTACATACCTCAAAACCATCCATTCCGGGCATTACTACGTCGAGCAATATCATATCGGGACGAATATTCTTGGCCATGTATATAGCTTCGCTACCCGATAATGCATAAACAATATCGGCTGTTGGAAATGACTCCAAAATAAGTGCCTTTAACGAAATTAGATTATCGTAAACATCGTCAACTGCTAATATCTTCAATTTTTCACTTTCCATACATTATCTGATTTAATGTTTCGAAAAATATACTTTCGGTAATTGGTTTTGCCAAGTAAGCATCAAAACCATGCGATAAAATAGATTCGCGATCCGATGTCATAGCACTAGCTGTAAGTGCCACAATGGGGATATGGAGTAAATATGGATTAGTTCTTATCTTTTTAAATGCCTGAATACCATCCATTTCGGGCAAGGCTATATCCATCAAAATTAAATCGGGTTTGTGCTCCATAGCCATCTCTATTCCCTGAATTCCATTAACCGCTTCTAACACTTTATACTTATCACCTATTACTGCTTTAACGGTTATCATATTATCTTTATTGTCTTCAACTATTAAAATAGTTTTTTTTGTGTCGGCTTGCACTTTGGGCAATTTGATTTCAGCATTTCGCGTTTCTGGTTCAGCATTTTGCATTTCAGGCTTGGTAATAGTTGCTGTTTTTACAACCATATTATAAATAGCCTGTATCAATGCCTCTTTTTGCACATCACCCTTCTGTATTAATTGATGTACATTATTGTTTTTCAACTTTTTAAGATCATCGGGTGTAATATGTTTGGCTGTAAGGATTAATACAGGAACAGTTTTAGATTTTTCAAAATTTCTAATTTTTTCGAGCAACTCAAATCCATCCATTCCGGGCATCATTAAATCGAGTATCATAGCATCGGGTGTAAAATGGCTTAAAGCATCCAAAGCATCAGCACCCGATCGAACTGTAGTAACACGATAATGATTACTTTCCAACATATCTTTTATCTGAATAATGGCAGGTTCGCTATCTTCGACTAATAAAATATGCTTGCCCTTAATAATCGAGCTGTCCATAATTTGACTAATAGGCTTTGGCATTTCGAATGATTTGTCAGCTTTTTTGGCATTTACAGCATCGTTGATAATTTTTGGCAATACCAATGTAAACACCGAACCTACCTCAAGCACACTCTCAACTGTAATTTCGCCACCTAACAAACGGGCATACTTACGGGCAATGGACAATCCCAATCCTGTACCACCATATCGGCGCGAGGTAGTTCCATCGGCCTGACGAAATTCGTCAAAAATATGTGCAATATGTTCTTCGGAAATCCCAATTCCTGTATCTTTAACTTGTATATTAACTGCTTTATCAGTATCCGCAATACTAATTTCGACCGAACCTTTTTCGGTAAACTTCACTGCATTGGCAATCAAATTTTGAAGTATATGTCGTATTTTTTTGTTATCACTTTTAATTAAAATTGCTTTTTCTGCTTGATGTTGAATAAGTTTAATTTTTCGTTCAACAGCTTGTGGTTGAATCATTTCAACAACATCGGCTATAAGTTCATTGGTATCAATATCGCTAATTTCAATTTCTTCGCGTCCGGATTCAATGCGCGAAATATCTAAAATATCATTTATCAACGACAACAAAAGCCTACCATTACGCTCAATTACTCCTAAATAACCATATTCGTCATCTGGAATTTGATTTTTCAAACGCCTATTGAGCACACCCGAAAGTGCAATAACAGAGTTAAGCGGCGTACGAAGTTCATGACTCATATTAGATAAGAAATTAGTCTTCAATCGGCTGGCTTCAGTCAATTGCAATTTCTGAATCTCAAGTTCGGCATTTTGTTGAGCCATTTCAGCAGCCTGCTGACTTAACTCTTGACGTTGCAATTCTAATTCCTGATTTTGATTTTGTAGAATAACAGATGCTCTACGTATGGAACGATAAGCTAAAATGCCTATAATACGAGCATTAAGCAAGTCGTTCATTTTAAAAATTAATTGAACAATTTCAATCGGATAACTTCGCAAAGATGCCAACGATACTATACCAACAATTTCGTTGCCCGATATAATTGGAATTGTTACTATTTCGCGAGGTACCATAGCACCACTTACAGCATTAAACACAAAACTTGTTTGTAAAGGTATACTCTTAATATATTGTATTTTACCTGTAGCCAATACAGCTCCAAACTCACCTTCGAGCGCTGAAGCCGAAAACGAATATTTTTCAACATCGGGACTTAATCCCACCGATTCGTACAAGTAATACCCGTTTTTTGCATCGTTAATCATATAAAAAGCACCTAACACTGAGTTGGTTTCCGCAGCAAAAACAGGTAAAAATTCTTTGAAAAAATTATGTGAATTATCAATTTTCAACATAGCATCCGATATCCGTTCTATTTTGTTGGAAATTACTTTTTCATCTCGTATAGTGTGGAGTAAATCGTTGAAAGCACTTGCTAAATTGCCTATTTCATTTTTCGAATCATTTTTACTTCGGGCCTCCAAATCGCCTGATCGATAGGCTTTTGCAACATTTATTATTTCCAAAAGTGGCTTACGGATAATGTAAACTAAATAGGCCGAAATAAAGAAAGTTAAGATAATAACAATGAATGTTATTGTTATAAGTTGGGTTGATAATTGTTCAGTAACTGCAGCAGAAGTTTGGTTTAAACTAACCGTTTTGTTTAATGCAAAGTCAGATATAACTTGGATTTTCCGAAGCATGTCTTCGCGTAACTTGCCTACATCACCAGTTACAGCAATACTATTTTTTACTTCTTCAATATTACCTTTTAATGCTTTCTGGATATTTTTTTCGCGCAGTTTATCCCAAATCTTAAATGCATCGTATGCTTGATCTATATCCTTTTTTGAACCTAGAAACTTTTCGTATATTATTTTAAAACTTCTTTCAACCTCTAATTCTGCTTGCTGAATGGTTAATAAACTAGCGGCCTTTTCGTTTTCAGTAGTAGCAAGCATAATATCGCGCGTGGCGACGCGCATTTTTAAAATATTAATTTCAACATCAGCTATAGCTCTTCGCACAGCTAAAGGATGTTTATACATGGTTTCGGTTTGCAAGTGCAGTGTATTTCCTTGGTTATGTGCAATAATTGCCAAAGTAAATATCGACAGTAAAATAATTGAAAAACCAATAATTAATTGGCTACCTATACTTAAATTCTTTATTTTCATTTAATTATAATTTTTTGTACTTAAAATTTGTTTGATATTTACAGTTATTCTCCATGAATTCCCG
>CAYXQZ010000007.1:3603-44892 GCA_964466415.1 uncultured Paludibacter sp. | reverse complement strand
AAATATAACTATCGGCAAGTCCAAGCATCATAATTCCTGTTCCTGAACCTTTTAAAATTGAATTGTTATAGCATTTAAGTTTTGTTCCAGCTCCAATCTGAATTCCCGAATGTTGAGTTTCTTCATTCAGAGTTCCATAATTGTATATTCGATTGTTAAAAACTTCAGTGCCTTCTACAGCAGAACAAACCTGAATGCCATCGTAACCAATGTTTTCGAGTAAATTGTTATAAACTTTTAATCCTTTAATTTCGTGCGGAAATACTTTTTTGTTTTCACCATCACATGTAATTGTATAGCCTGTATAAAACGAGTGTCCTAAATACATTCCTTCACCATAAGTATCGTGAATGTAGTTGTCTCGTATAATTGTATTGCGTTGTTCAAATTGTCCTTTATTTGCAGATAAATCACACGTTGGTTGCGATAATGCAAAAATACCTGCAAATCCTGTGTTAGCAATTTCAATGTGATCTACCTCGTAATTTGAGCTCAATTCGCCAATTCCTAAGCCGTTAGCTCCTTTACCAGTTTTCAATATCCTTATTCCAAAGTTGTTGCCATTCTTATAATTTCCAGTTAGTCTGAAAAACTTACTATTCGACATTACAAACCCATAATGGAAATCGGTATTCTCGATAATCACATCGCCACCAGCGTTTGTGATAATTACATAATTCAACGAGTCGCCCAATACATTGCTAATTTTGAGTGATTTACGTTTGCCCGATTCGAGAAATATGGTGTCGCCAGGTAAAACACCCATAGTTGAAGCATTTACATTCAATTGTGCAATGCCAATAAAATGCGACTTATTAGCTGCATTTATAGGTGCCGACAATGTTGGCCACCATATACAAATAACAAGCGTAAAGATTTGCTTTACCATAAATTGTATGTGCATTTTATTGTTCATTTTACCTGTATTTTTTTTAACGTCAGCCAATTAACTTAGTAATTAAACCTAATTCGAGCGAAAGTAAGTTGCTTAATTCATGCAATTTAGTATTATTTTCAGCGTTTTTCTCTATCAATCGAGCTAATTCTCCCAGCTGATTAAATTCTAAATTCTGAGCACTTCCTTTTAGTTTATGAGCGCTACGTTTTATTAGTTCAGTGTTTTTCTCAGATATTGCATTCTGTATTTCCAATACATACTTTGGATATTCAAGTTTGCTCATTTCTAAAATTGTAAGCATGGTTTCTTTGTTACCAATTTTTGATAGCAATTTTTCTTTGTCAAAATGAATTAGCAACTCAGTTTCGTCTCTTTCAACTATAGTTATATTGTTGTGTAATAGGTATTTGTTAATTACTCTATTGAGCTCTTTGGCTTCAATTGGTTTTGCTAAAAAATCATTCATTCCTGCTCCATAACAAGCCTCACGCTCTTCTTTTGATACTCCTGCAGTAAGTGCAATTATGGGTACCAAAATTCCATTTTCCATTTTCCGAATTGCCTTAGTTGCTTCAATACCATCGAGTTCAGGCATTTGAACATCCATCAAAACCAAATCAGGAGTAGCTAATTTAATGCTTTCTATTGATTCATATCCATTTTGAGCTTCGCTTATTATCACATTTGGCAATAAGTTTTTAATCATATTGGATATTACCAACATATTCATTGGAGTATCTTCGGTAACCAACAATTTAAATGGATATTTTGTAAATCGGTTATAATCAGGTTCTACAGCATTTTTGATGCTTGTATTACTTTGATTATAATTAACTGATGTTTCGGTTTGGTTTATGCTGCATAAATAGTGATATAATTCATCCTGTTTAATAGGTTTTGTTAGCATGAATTTTACATTGTATTTTTTAGCTAAATCATATAGCTCAATGTCGTCGGACGAACTATGAAGCATCATAATTGACTGATTGACTTTAGTTGTAGCTAATTTCTCTCTAATTAGTTTTATCGTGTCCATGCCATTCATATCGGGCATGTGGTAGTCTACTATTAAAAGGTCAAATGTTGATCCATTATCCAGTAAATCAAGAGCTTGTTGACCACTTTCGGCACCTGTAAATTCAATTCCCCAATGCTTGAACGTTTCTTCCAGAATTATGCGATTATTAAGGTTGTCGTCAATTACTAAAACTGATTTTACAATATCAATTGAGTTTTTGATTTTTTCTTCGCCAAATTCGTAGCCTGTTTCAAAGCAAAATGTAAATGTAGTTCCCTTACCCGTTATACTTTCAAATTCAATTTTACTACCCATTTTTTCGGCCAATGAATTGGAAATAATAAGACCCAAACCTGTTCCACCATATCTACGTGTAGTTGAAGTATCGGCTTGCGAAAATGCTTTGAACAACTTTTTCTTATCAGCTTCCTTTATTCCAATACCAGTATCACGCACACTAATACAAATTCTGCCTGTTTTTTTTGTTTTTTCTTCAAAACTAACTTTTAATTCCACTTCGCCGGCATGTGTAAATTTTACGGCATTGCTAAGTAAATTTATTAGTATTTGTTTCGTTCTTACTGGATCAATATAAATATACCTTGGCAAGTTTGGCTGTACATTTAGTAAAAGTTCCAATCCTTTTTTCGCAGCCATAATTTTTATTATATCGGCAGCATTCTCAATTAGGGTTATCACATCGGTTTTTACTTGTTCAAGTTCCATTTTGCCCGCTTCAATTTTCGAAAAATCGAGTATGTCATTAATAACTCCAAGCAGCGAATTGGCCGAAATTATTGCGTTTTCGAGATAATCTTGTTGGTTTTTGTTAAGTGTTGTGTTGCGAAGTAGTTCTGTAAATCCAATTACGCCATTGAGTGGCGTACGAATTTCGTGACTCATATTTGATAAGAAATGCGATTTTGCTATTGAAGCAGCTTCAGCTTGTTCCTTCGATTCAATTAGCTCCTTCTCAGTTTGAATAAGTTGATGTACCAAATTGCGTAAGTTGATATTTTTATTGAAAATATAAAACATCGAAAACAAGAATAGGAATACTGCAATTAACATTATGGACGATTGGATTACACTAGCCCTAGCATCGCTATACCACTTTTGGGCATCAAAATCCATACAAAATAGCAAATCATTTTTATTCGTTTGTGGATTTTTGATAGGATAAAGTACACTTACCCATGTGCCCCATTTATCGGTGGTTGGTTTTGAAATAATAGGTATCCCATTTGAAAATGGGATAAGTATTTCACTATCATTGTCATTAATATACTCATCTCCAGGAGCCGAATAGTCTTCCGAAGTTGGAGGTTCCGAATCAACCAAAAAATAAATGCGATTATTTTTTTGTTTCAAAAAGTATAGAAATTGTGCGTCATTTTTTACTTTGTGTAAAGCTATTAATTTGTTTTTGTAATGTATATAATCTGGGTTATTGATCTCATTTGCAGTTGCTTGAAAATTTGAAAGCCTATTGATATTGATACTATTAACAATTGTTTGAGCAAATTGCATTGCAGTTTCCGATTTCTCACGAATGGTGTTATTATAGGTTGCACGCAAATGAAATCCAGCCATTGTTAGATAGATAACTACTAATGCAAAAATAACGGGTTTTGCTAAAAGTAAATTTGCAAATTTATTTTCTTTAATGGTTTTCATATTTCTTACTATAGTTCGTTCAACAATAACTCCCATTCTTTATTCAGTAACTCGAAATATTTTTCCAATTCTTTTTTGTTTTCGGCATTTTGTTCAATTTTAAGTGCAATTTCACCTAAAGTTACAAATTCCATATTCAATGCGCTTCCTTTGAGTTTATGTGCTTTAAGTTTAATTTGTTGTGGATCATCACTATCTATCGCGTTGTTTATCTCTTGTATGTATTTTGGGTATTCCATTTTCGACATGGCGAGTAAACTTTGTAAAACATCTTCGCTACCAATTTTTGATAATAATTTTACTTTGTCAATGTGAATTTGATTCGTAGGAATTGTTTCTGAGTTGACTTCTTCTTCTGATATGTTTTTTTCTAGATACTTACGAATAATCCGTTTTAACTCATTTTTTTCGATTGGTTTTGCCAAAAAATCATCCATACCTGATTTGAAACATTGTTCACGTTCTTCTTTTGATACACCTGCCGTAAGTGCAATAACGGGTACTGTAAGTCCATTTTTTAGTTTTCGGATTTGACGTGTGGCTTCTAATCCATCTAATTCTGGCATTTGCACATCCATCAATACCAAATCGGGTTGAATAAGTTTAATTTCACGTATAGCTTCAATGCCATTGTTGGCTTCAATCATTTTTACGTTTGGTAAAATAGTACGAAGCATGTTGCCAATAACCAACATATTCATTTGCGTATCCTCGGCTACCAAAATACAAATTTCTTTTTCTCTAATTTGAAGATTTGTATCTTCGTGAATTGATTCCTTAATATATGAAGCAACTAAATTTGAATTATCACTACCATAAATACTGTTTAGATAATAATAAAGCTCGTCCTGTTTAACAGGTTTTGTAAGCAAAAATTTCACATTTAATTCTTTAGCCTTTTCGTGCAAAGTAAGATCGTCGGACGAACTATGAAGCATGATAATGGGCTGATTTATATTTGTTTCCGAGAGTTCATTCCGGATTAATCGGATTGTTTCAAGGCCATCAATCTCAGGCATGTGATAATCTACAATAATTAAGTCATACGTATTGCCTTTTTTTACTAATTCTATGGCTTCCAGTCCATTATCGATACCTGCAAATTCAATTTTCCAATAATCAAAAGTTTTCTCAAGAATTAATCTGTTTATGGCATTATCATCAACTACCAAAACATTTTTTATATTTTTAATATTTGAATAATCAGGAATTTCGCCACATTCAAATTGACATTCTATATCGAAACTAAAGGTAGTACCTACGCCATATTCACTTTCAAAATCAATAGTTCCACCCATTTGATTAACCAACGAATTTGATATAATTAAACCCAAACCAGTACCACCATACCTACGAGTTGTTGAAGTGTCAGCCTGCGAAAATGCTTTAAATAATTTGTTGCGGTCGGCATCTTTAATTCCTATTCCAGTATCGCGTACTTTTACTTTGAAAATACCTACGTGATTGTTTTTTAATTCAAAGCTCAAACTCAATTCTATTTCGCCCGTATGTGTAAATTTTACTGCATTGCTTAATAAATTGATTAGTACTTGTTTAGTGCGTATGGGATCGATATATGCAAATCGTGGAATATCAGGATGTATATTTAATAAAAGTTCTAAACCTTTGTTCGATGCTATAACTTTGATAATATCCGAAGCGTTTTCGAATAATTGAATAATGTCGGTTTTAATGGATTCTAATTCCATTTTGCCCGATTCAATTTTCGAAAAATCAAGTATGTCGCTAATTACACCTAACAATGAATTTGCCGACGAAATAGCGTTTTCGAGGTAATCTTTTTGTGTTTTGTTTAATGATGTACTACGGAGGAGTTCGGTAAATCCAATCACCCCATTGAGTGGTGTGCGAATTTCGTGACTCATATTTGATAAAAAATTCGATTTTGCTATACTTGCTGCCTCAGCAAGCTCTTTGGAACGTATAAGTTCAATTTCGGTTTCTACTTTTATTAAAGCGTCGCCTAATATGTTCGAAATTGTTTCAATTACATCAATTTGAGCTTTAGTCCATTTACGTATACCATTTACAGAGTCAAAACCAAAGTAACCCATCAAATTATTGTTGTTAATAATTGGGAAACAAAGCAATGTACGTATGCCTTGACGTGCAAATTCAGCTTTTTCAATTTCGGCCTCTTCGGGCAGATTTTGAGCATCTTTGATATATATAATTTCCTTTCTTTCGACTTGTTTTTTCCACCAAGGGAAAATGTTGATGTCAATATTTATTATGCTGTCTTTTTGCGACCCAATTTCAGTTGCACACCATTCGTGAGTATTGGTTTCAATAGTTTTATCGGAATAACGTAAAATATAACTACGATCAACATTGAAAAATTGACCCGTTTCTTGCAACATTTTCTTAATTTTAAGGTCAATGTTTTGATTATCAACACTTACTAGTTCTGATGAAATCTGGTTCAAAAGTTCTTGTACTTTAAGCTGATTTTCAAGTAAATTGTTTGCTTCCTTACGGTTTATAAGGTTCACAATCATTTGCGAAAATACTTGTAATAACTGTTTTTCTTTATCTGAATACTTATGATGTACTAATACTGAGTCAAAACCAACAAACCCAATGCATTTATCATTATTCATCATCGGAATTGTTATTAAACTTTTGATACTTTGTGGTTCAAGTATCTCACGTAAACCACTTTCGGGCTCAAGCGCTAATACATCATCCACAAACATAGGCTGGTTTTTCAGATGTGTGTCAACCCAATATGGTATATAATCCAACGGTATTTCCTGAAGATTTTCTATTTCAGGTGTTATTCCTTCGGCACACCATTCAAAAGTATTGTTACATATATTATTATCCCAATCATAATCAAAAATATACGAGCGATCAGCATTTACAAATTCACCCATCTCCTTCAGCGAATTGTTTATTGTGTTTTCAAAATTATTAATTGGAGCGTTTATATAAGTGTTCGAAATGCTGATTAACAGCTCTTTAAGTTCTTCGGCTTGTTTTTGTTCATTTATGTTGTTTACAAATAATAATCCTGCTTGTGCACCATTCCACTGTATAATTACCGAACTAAACTCTACCCAGCAAATATCACCATTTTTACCAATTAGCCTGAAATGTAATTTTTGTTCAACTTCTTCGTGAGCTGCTATTCGAGTATACATTTTTCCAATAATTTCTAAATCATCTGAATGGATAAGCTTAGTATAATGCATATTCATCATTTCATCGCTGCTATATCCAGTCATTTTGAGCAACATAGGATTGAAAAATACCAAATGCATTTGTTGAATAACTACAATTCCTTCTTGAGCATTATCAAATAACTGACGGTATTGTTCTTCGCTCTGACTCAACGCATCGCGGTATTTTTTTTCCTGAGTTATATCAATAATTAAAAACATAGTCCCAATCTTTCGTTTTTTAGTATTGGTAATGCTGTTTTTTTCAATTCTAAAAGTTTTTTCAATTGATTCAATTTCTATAAAACTTACATCATCCGTTGTGTTTGTAATAAATTTATCGGAATAAATGATTTTTTTTATTTGAGCCAAATCTAATTGACCAGTTTGAATCATTTCAACCGCTTTTGGGTTGCTACTTGTAATCTCACCATTAATATCAACAACTATAATGGCATCGGGTATGCTGTCGAATAATGAGTTTAATACCAATGGTTTAATGTCGAGCAATCCATTGTTGAAAGTGCCTAGTGTAACTAATACACCCATAACCAAAAAACCGATAGGAGTGAGGTCAATATTGCCTTCGGGATTTATTCCTAAAATATATAACAAACTGAAAATATAAGGAATAATTGACCCAAAAAGGATTAATGAAACACGTGAGCGATTGTCTCTTGATACACTTACTAAATTAGCAATAATCATTAATATACCAATTAAAACTAATGAGTATGAATAAATTATGTGTACCCAATAAAATACGCCTGTTTGGAATTGATGATAATAATGATTGTTTGTATTAATTATTTCACTGCTATTGTAAAACAAGTGGTGATAATTATTACTAACTACCATTGTAAAAGTACATACAGGTATTATTAAAACAAATAGGATGTTTTTTAAATTTATCCAACTATCCTTTCCTGTATACATGGACGCAAAAAATATCCAAAATACAGGGATTAAGCTTATACCAATGTATTGAATAATAACATAATTATAAAGTGTTTCATAGTTGTTTGTTCTCATTTCCAAACCATAAAACAATGACCAAACACTAACAGCAGTTAATAATAAACTCAACGATTTATTAGCAGTGTTTTTTTTGTTCGATAATGCAATCAACGCCAGAAAAAAAGTTACGAGCGCCGATCCAATAAATAAATAACTGTATATATAACTATTCATATTCCTAATGATTTGTAATGAACTACATGTAATATATTTAAAAAATTATGCTTTTTCGGTTTTCGAAAGCAATAAATCATCAATTACTTTAACTAAGGTTTCGGTTACAAACTCTACCATTGTACGTAAATTTTCAGGACAACCTGTTTTTTGATTAAAATTTTCAAGCGCCCTTATTTCATTATAAAGTATGTTTATTTCCAAATTGTCCAAACTTGGTTTTATTTTATGCGATAGTTTTTTAATTTGTTCAATATCATTGTTTTGAAATGCTTCGTTTAATTGACTAATAGTTGTTTTAGCTATGTTTATAAACATATTTATCATGGTTTCAACAAATTTTTTATCACCATTTGCTATAACATTCAATTGTTTTAAATTGTACAAACTTTCAGTTTCAATATTGGTTGGCAAACTTGTGTAGTTGTCGATTTCTGGTTTAGAACTGAATTCTTTGTTTATTTTGTTTCCAATTCTACAATATTTTTCGATTTTTGAATACAACTCTTCTTCTTTGTAGGGTTTAATTAAATAGTCATTCATTCCATTACTCATATATAGGTCAATGTCATGTTTAAATGCATTTGCTGTTAGCGCAACTATAGGAGTGCTGATTTTTAAATTGTTACGTATAATTTTTGTGGCTTCCATGCCATCCATTACTGGCATCTGAATGTCCATAAGTATTATATCAAATTTTTCTTTTTGTAAAAGTTCTACGGCTATAGCTCCGTTTTCGGCTTCGTGAATAACGCATTTGGCTTGTTTTAAACTCTGACGAGCAATAAACCTATTCATTTCATTATCTTCAACAACTAATACCTTTGTTCCCGAAATATCAAAATTACGTGTTACATTATCAATACGTATCAAATTATCTTCAATTCCAAATGGAAAATTTATTTCAAATGCTATTTTGGTTCCTTTTCCTTTTATGCTTTCAAGTTCAACATTTCCACCCATAAGTTCAATTATTTCTTTCGAAATGCTCATACCTAAGCCTGTACCTTCGTGGCTACGTGTTGAATGATCGTTTTCTTGTGTAAACTTATTGAAAATATTTTGTTGAAATTCATGACTCATTCCTATTCCTGAATCAATAATTTCGAACCGTATTTTTTGAATTTCATCGTCCGATTCTAATAAAATTACATTTAGTTTTACAAATCCTTCATCGGTAAACTTAATTGAATTACCCAATAGGTTAATTAAAACTTGGCTTAGTCGGAGTGAATCTCCCTTTAATGCTCTGGCTATTAATGCACTACTTTCAACGGTAAACATTATTTTTTTACCGCTTGCACGCGACGTAAGAATACTTTTTACATTACTTAATACAGCAGATAAGCTAAAGTCTTTAATGTCGAGCGTGAATTCTCCTGCTTCAATTTTGGACATATCCAGCACATTGTTGATTATCGAAAGTAAATGATAAGCTGATGCTTCGGAATGTTTTAAATATGTTTTTTGCGACTCGGATAGTTGTTCTTTGCCAATTTCGCGAATCATACCAATAATTACATTGAGTGGTGTACGAATTTCGTGACTCATATTTGTCAAGAACGATTCTTTCGCTTTAGCTGACTTTTCGGCATTTTTCTTTGCAAGTTCCAATGATTCAAGTAAGTTGCGTTGTTGGGTTATATCAGTGTCGCTTCCACGATAACCTTTTACATTTCCATCGTTGTCATACAATGGTTTACAATTAGTTGACAGCCAAACTTCGCTACCATTTGCTTTTACTGCCTTTCGTTCATAATTATTGATAGTTCTATTTTGCGATATAATTTCAAATGCATCTTTCATTACAATTTCTTTGGTTGAAGGTGCAAGTAAATCATAGAAATATTTTTTGTTTTTTAATTCGTCTGCTTTATAGCCTAATACTTTTTCCACTATAGGACTCATAAATGTATATAAACCAGTTAAATCAATTTCCCAAGCAAACGAATTTGATTGTGCCGACATTTCGTTCAGCCGTTCGTAGCTTTCCATCAATTTTTTCTCGTGTTTTACCCGGTCTGTCACATTTACACTTATGCCGAGTAGGCCAACTATTTCGTCGTTATCGTTACGCAAAGGCAGTTTTGATATCATGGCCCACATACCATTACCAATGTGTTTTTCTTCATCAATTATGGTTTTTCCTTCCAAAAGTACTTGCTCATCTTCCCGCTGAGTATTTGTTCCTACCTCTTCGCCAAAAAGTTCTTTATCTGTTTTACCCAACACATCTTCTTCCTTATTCCACCCAAATTGGTTTAACTCATGCTTATTTACAAGTGTTTTTCTAAAGTTAGTATCCTTGGTATAAACACAAACTGGAATATTATCAATAATGGTCCGAAGTAGTTTGCGTTCAGAAACAATTTCTTGTTTTAATTCTTCCGCTTTTTTTGCACCTGCATTTATTTCTTCAGATGTTTTCATGGTAAATTCATTTTTTGAAAATTTCGATTGATATAACTGATAAAAAATACATCCATTATAATTATATTTACTACAAATACTTAAAACTAAAATACATTATCTTCGATTTTAATGTAATACTTATTATTAGTTTTTTAGTGGGTTTTTGTAGTACTAATTTTTATTGCTTATTATGTTTATAATCAGATATTCATGCTCTAATATAGACATTATTTGTATTAATTGTATCGTTTTTCCAAATTATTGTTGCTTATGTTCATTTTTCTTGAATTATGAATAAGATGTTGAATTTGAGGTTTATATATTCGATTTCGAAGACTTTTTTAATTTTAACATAGTTAATTAAATTTAATATATTTGCAAGTAACGTAAATATCGAGTTTTTAGGCTGAAATGACATACAGTTAGCTTTGAATATTTGTCATCGAATTATATATTTATCCAAGGTATTTATTTAAATATATTCGTTTGCGAAGATTTTAGTTCGTTGATTCCCATTCTTCATTTTAGCATAGTTACAAAAAAAAATAATACTACAAATTGTAGTATTATTTTCGACATAAAATGAATATAATAAACTAGTTGATATTAATCAATAATTAAAACTTTTACTTTTAGTGTTTTTTTTGCAGTTGTTTAATGTAATATTTTGAAAATCAATTCTTTCATAAGATCAACTTCGTTTACAGCATTACTTTCCACTCCTTTTCCACGAGCATCGGTTTCGCGTATCCAGCTAATGATATTCATGGTTTTCCAGGCGCCATAATTTTTGGCTGCTTGTTCGTATTGCTTTACAAAATAAGGATTTATTTTTAGTTCCGAAGCTACAGTGCCTTGACTTTTATCGGATAAGTAATGATAAATCATAAGGTTCGAGAATAAATTAAACAGTTGAGGCAATACCATAACCATTGGATTATTCTTTTTATTATCAGCAAAATAGCGAATAATACGATTGGCCTTCAGTGTTTTTTTCTCAATTAAAGCGGCTTGCAATTCAAACACGTTAAAATCTTTACTTATTCCAATATTTTTTTCGACATGTTCGGGTGTTATACGGTTTGAATTTGCTGGCATTGTGAGCAGAAGCTTATCCAGTTCGTTGGCAACTTTACTCAAATCCGTACCTAAAAACTCTGTCAACATTCCAATTGTTTTTTCATCAATTGTTACGTTTTTACTTCGTGCGTAAGAGTTTATCCAAGCACTCATTTCGTAATCGCGTAATTTATCCGACTCAAATACAACACCCATTTTCGAAATATCTTGCACCCATTTTTTGCGTTTATCAGGTGTTCCATATTTGTAATCGAAAACTAAGATAGTGGATTTCAATGGGTTGTTGATGTAGAATTGCAACGATTCCCAGTTTTTAATTAACTGTGCTTCCTTAACAATAACCACTTGATACGGCGACATCATAGGATAGCGTTTGGCTGCATTTACAATGTTTACCATATCAGTGTCCTTGCCATAAACCACTGTTAGGTCAAATTCTCGTTGGTTTTCGTCAAGTACATTGGCTTGTATGAAGTCCGAAATTTTGTCGATATAATAGGCTTCTTCGCCCATTAGTAAATATATTGGTTTGTAAGCGCTACGGCGTAAGTCGCTCATTACCTGGTCGTAAGATACTCCTTGTTTGGCCATTATTCAAACCTTAAATGCTTAATTGTTTTACTGTTGTTCATCAGTGATGTAAGTGCTTTTACGCCAATCCGAATATGTTCCTCAACAAAGTTTGCAGTTACTTTTTTGTCGCTTTCGGAGGTTTTAATACCATCGGCCAAAAGTGGCATATCCGATATTAACAGCAGAGCACCAATAGGAATGCTATTGTAAAATCCTACTGATAGTAGAGTTGCTGTTTCCATATCAATGCCCATTGCCCTTGTTGCACGCAAATAATCTTTGAATTTTTCATCGTGCTCCCACACTCTTCTATTAGTTGTGTACACTGTACCTGTCCAATAGTCTTTGCCAAAGTCACGAATGTTGGACGATACAGCACGCTGCAAACTAAAAGCTGGTAATGCAGGAATTTCAATAGGAAAATAGTCATTCGATGTTCCTTCGCCCCTGATAGCTGCACTTGGGAGTATGTAATCGCCAATTTTGTTTTTATCGCGTAAACCACCACATTTTCCTAAAAAAAGAACAGCTTTAGGCTCTATTGCCGATAAAATATCCATAATAATGGCGGCATTGGGACTTCCCATACCAAAATTAATGATTGTTATGCCATTGGCCGAAGCATTTATCATATTGCCATCTCTACCCAGCACTGGCACATTGTTCCATTCGGCAAACAGCTCTACATAATTATTGAAATTTGTAAGTAATATGTATTCAGTAAATTCGTTGAGTGGTCTTTTCGTGTAGCGTGGTAACCAATTTTCCACAATGTCGCGCTTTGTTTTCATGTTTTTTTTGGGGATATAAAGAAAATAAATTATCTTAGCAATTAATTCTGATTAATGATAACCATTAGGCAAAAGTAATAAAAAATGTTGCAATTAAATCTTCCAAGCTATAGTTTTCGTATAAAAATTCAAAATGATAAACAATTTATTTTTGATAATCAACGAAAAAAGTTTGTAACATTAACTCCCGAAGAATGGGTCCGACAGAATTTCATTCGTTTTTTGATTGAAGAAAAGGATTATCCTGCATCATTTATTGCTGTCGAAAAATTGGTTGAAGTTAATGGAATGCGAAAACGATGCGATGCCATTGTGTATAATTCCAATTTTGAACCTATTATGATAATTGAATTTAAAGCGCCACAAGTTTCACTTATACAAAAAACTTTTGATCAAGCCGCTATTTATAATTCCAAACTTAAAGTTAACTATTTGATAATAAGCAATGGATTGGATCATTTTTCGTGTATGGTCGATACTGAAAATTGTCGTTATAATTTTCTGCCCACAATACCTTCGTACAATTCCATTATTTAAGCTTTTCTTTTTCAATATGCATAATGTCTTTTGCTTCGAGTGGAGCATAAGGACCCTGCTTAATTTCAAAAATAACTGTTCCACTCTCAAGTACTTCAACTGTATGCCATTGTCCTGCAGGTATCGACATACCATGTTTTCCGATTTTCGGATCAAGTAATGTTTTTTGTATCAACACTTTTTTATCGTTATACAACAATACGTTTAAGCTACCTCTAAAAAGCATATAAGTTTCGTCGGTATGCAAATGCCTATGTATTGGCAGTTCGGTTCCTGGTTCAAGTGCATTTAATAATCGTTGTACATTATCATTTAAAGATCGGTGTAAATTGTAGTTTTTTCGAAGTCGTTCGTTACTTTTTGCTTGTTC
The DNA here is from genome assembly GCA_964466415.1 of uncultured Paludibacter sp. Classification (GTDB taxonomy): domain Bacteria; phylum Bacteroidota; class Bacteroidia; order Bacteroidales; family Paludibacteraceae; genus Paludibacter. Next base: position 31,163 of record CAYXQZ010000007.1, on the reverse strand, counting down.
ACTTAGCTTGTCAAGCAATTCATTATCAATTATTCTCATCAAATATTTTTTTCAGTTTTCAATTTTATCATAACATCATCAAATCATCACATCATTACATCATTACATCATCACCTTCTTATCCTTATTTGAATAGCATTTTTTATAGGTGTTTTGCTGAAAAAGATTAAATATCCACCTCCACCGGCGCCACTTACTTTCCAGCCTAATGCCTCATTTTTATTCAAATCAATCTGCTGCATAATGTCCTCATTAACCATGTTTGGAAACATACGAATCTGGGCTTCAAAGCTTTCGGTAATTGCTTTTCCTGTTTTAATAGCGTCTTTTGATAGTATTGCATTCCAACATTTATTAGCAGCCTCGCTCAATAATTCGGCGCCAATTTTATCAATCGATGTGTTTGCCAGTACATCGTACGATGCAGCACGGGGGTAAAGTGGAACCATCCATATATGTTGTTCAATCCATGCAAGATACTCATTGTCAATGCAACTTTCAATTTTTTCAGGCCAGTAATCATTGTTATAATGCAAATAATTCATTCCAGGCAATACTATGCCAAGCGAGTCCTGCGATCCACTTATATATTTAGTGCCAGGAGGATTTTCGAAACAAAAAAGGGTTTTGGCTAGCTTTTCGCGATCGCCATCGGGTATATCGGTTTGCCATAGTTCAATGGCTTTTTTCCGACTACTAGTCGACATACCACTACGGTCGTTAAACTCATAATCGGGTTCAATACAAATAGTTATAACCGGACCAGCTGCAAGTTTATTTACGTAAGGTTGGTCAATCCAACCACCAGCTAAATCTATGCGGTATGGTATTAAACATTCCTTTCGAAGCGAAGTGGTAGAACGTGTTGGTAAATTTCCGTGCGGAATGCGTTTACTAACAATGTATTCTATTTGGTGTTCTTTGCACAATGCCTCTTTTGCTGCGGTATGCCCATCGGCATTAACAAAGAAAATATCTGGTTTTAATTCGTTTAATTCATTCAAAAAATCAAGCAAACCACCTCCACTATTAATCCATGCGTCTTTTACTGTTTTTAATGATTTTACCATGTACAATCGTTCTGCATCCGAATTTATGGTTTTGCGGGCTTTTAATTCATTTATGGTTTTGTCCGATCCAATTCCAACGTATAAATCGCCATAGGATGCTGCTTCTTCGAAAAAAGCAACGTGCCCACTATGCAGCATATCGTAACAGCCACTTACAAAAACTTTTTTAGTCATATACTATTTAGAAAAAGGTGTAAAATTGAATGTGTAATAATTGAAACACAAAAACGAATTAATAATTATGTAAGTGAAAATATTTTCGTTTAAAAAATATATAACTCACTCCCAGCCAAATTGTTAAAACTATTGCAACTAACGGATTCAGTATTGTTGTTATTGATATTATTAGTTGAAGTATTCCATAAAACAAAGATACAAATAAATGTGGAATTTTCAACTCATTGGCCATAATTTGGTAAGCATGTTTACGGTGGGCTTCAAAAATGTTCTCTTTCAGCTTAATACGATGAATAATGGTTAACACTGAATCAACTCCATAAACACTTAGAAAAAATATATATGAAAAATGCCCAGTTTGGATTATTAGTTTTCCGAGTAAAAAAACCAACAAGAATGCAATTGTCACTGACCCAACATCGCCTGCAAAGCAGCGGGCTTTTTTGCGGAAATTAAAATAATTAAAAACCATAACGGCTATTAACGAAAAGTAAATCAATTCATTGTCGATAAAATGATTAACTTTTAAGTTCACAAAAAGCAATGCTAATAAAACCGAAATACTGTAAGCGCCAGTAATTCCATTTATACCATCCATAAAATTATAGGCATTTATAATTCCAACCGAAAATATAAAACCAATAGCAATGTAATACCAAGGCTGCGAAAATAAGCCCCATTCATAAAACATAAGCGCCATGGCGGTAAAATGAATAGGTAGTCGAAGTTTTGATGATAGAGGACTAATATCGTCGGCAAAACTAATTGCTGCAATTAACGTAAGGCCTGCTACGAAAAAAGGATATTGAAAATCATTTAGTAAAAAAAAGAGGATTGCACCAAAGTAGAAAATTATTCCACCACCACGTAAGGTAATTTTTTTATGTGAACTTCGTTCGTTTGGTTTATCAATAATACTAAAATGGTCGGCAATTTTAAAATAGATCAACTGTATAGCAAAAAGTACAATAATAATGGAAACGTAAAATAGTAAACTCATCTAAATAATTGGTATATTGGTAAATAATGATTTGAATAAAAGTACTAGAATCCAAAGCTAAAACCAGCACTAATTGTTAGTTTATTTCCTTGGAAAAATATAGGTGTATAGTAATTAAGAGTTTGTAATGCTGTCATTCTTTTTTCGCCAAATGTAACTGCATTTGTTGGTTCAAACGCTTCGATATTGCTTTTTTCTGCTTTAAAAAACACATAGCCATTGTTAATAATTTCGTAAGTGCCATGTAGTGCAATGGTTTCGTTTTTCCATATTACTTCACCCAACGATGGTTGACTTATTATATGTGTTACTTTACCCACAATTCCATTCGAAGTGCCTCTACGTACATAATCGTACTCATTTCCGTGAAGTGCATTAATATAGAGTAGTTTAAAATCTAACCCTCGTAAAGGCTTGTATTGAAGCGATATGTAAGTTTCCTGAGCATTGTCGCCCAAATAATGTCCTAAATTGTAACTGTTAGATGCATAAGATAAAACGGGTATCGAATGTTTGAAATTTAAAATATTGGTTCGAGTAAATTCAATTTCGGCCGAAAGGTTTTTTATCGGGAAGTTAGCAATTTTAGCTCCTGCTTTAATCGAAATTGGATTAGCTTCTTTGTTTGAAGGTTTCAATCGCGAAAAATTAAATTCGTCAATAAATACCGATGTGTATAAATGTGTGTGTTTCAAATTCCGCGAACTTATGTTCATAAACATCTGTGAGTTTTGATTTTCGGTGCCTAAACCTTTTGTAAGTGTGTGGTCTATTGATTTATAAAAGGCAATTGGTATTAAATAGGCTCCTTGAATTGTTTTTTCGGCATAAATGATGGAATTACCTACCGATATTTTTAAATTACGTACGGGAGTAAATGTGAACATGTTAGCTGCCATAAATTTATTAGCTGGCCTATACCAAATTCTTGTGTCATTTTCGAGGTAATAATAAGAACTGTCAACCTGGTTGGAAACCAGCCAAGCATGAAAATAATTCATTTCGAACCATTTTGCTGGTTGCAAATGCAGCGTAATCATAGGGTAGGAGGGAGCTCTTCCGGAAAGAATGTTAGCGCCATGATAATTGTCGCCCCAAACTACATTATCCTTCACAAAACCGATTGAACCCCAATTGTTCGAAACTTTTATGCCACCACGCGAATCGCTAAAATCGCCTCCATAAGTTGCTTCTTTGTATTGATATCCGGGTTGATCGTTTAAATAATTGTATCCGGATAGTTTTTCACCATTATTTGATAAATCGCGTAAACTACCAAATACCGAAAAGTGTTTGCCGATGGAGGCTTGAAAATCGGCACCTATCCAACGTTGAATAATTGTTCCTCCAGCATTGTTCAGAAAATTTAATCCTAATGCTGGTGTAATGCGAGCTTTAAAAAGTGAATCGCGATAAAAAATTCCAGGAGCTAATAATGCAGCTTTACTTTTCTCATTTTTCCAAAGCTGCCAATTTGCTTTCGGTAATTCATTGTTTTCAAGCGCAAAATCATTCAAATAAAATTCAATTTCGGCTTTCTGACGCTTATTTAATTTGGTTTGTTGTGCTTTGGCTTCGATGAGTTTAGTCCGAATAAAATTTCTGCTGTATGGTTTTACAGCCGAATTCAATTCTATCAATCCACTAGTTGACAGTTCATCCACAAAATCGTATACTTTGTAATACGATATATGTTGAGGAATATCCTGCCCTGAAGCAGTTATTGCATATAATATAAAAAGTAATATAATTTTTATTCGCATATTTCTTAAACTCTTCAAATGGAGTACTCCGACATCCCGATGTATCGGGACCTTTCAAACCTTATGAACCTTACAAACCTTACAAACTATTCTTAAGCACTTCGGGCACTTCTAAAGATGATATTTCTGATTATCAAGAAAAAATATTTTATATCAGTCAAAAAAGTTCCATTTTTGGTGCACAAAAGTAAGTAATTCATTTCAGATTTTTCAATTTCTTCGAGTGTTTTTGGCATATCGGCATAAAATGGTGGCAATAAGCCAGGTTTAAATTTTGTACGTAACTCTTGTAACTCTTTGCTATACAGGCTAAAGTATTGAGCACTTAACGGCCGAACTCCTACTAACTTCATATTGCCCCTTGCTAAATTTATAAGCATAGGTAATTCATCGAGCCAGTATTTACGCATTATTCGCCCTAAAGTTGTTACACGTATATCACGTTTAAACTTACCACCTTCTTGCAAACTATTTCTACTGTAAATATACGCTTGCAAAAATTCAGAATAGGGATGCATAGTCCTAAATTTGTACACATTGAACTTTTTTCCATCTTTTCCTATTCTCCGTAGTTTAATAAGTGGTCCGTGAAAACGTTTCAAATTTTGATCGGGTTGTTTAATTCTGCGGGCATAAACATAGTTATATTGACCAATTTTTTTCTCTTTTAATATCTCAAATCCACAAAGATACAGTCTGCCCAGTACTTCGGTTTTTGATAAAACACGGTTTTTACCTCCAGTAATGTCGTAGTACAATCGTTTGGTAATAAATAATTTAGGTATAAAGCGTTCAATTAAAAACAAAACTGAGTAAGCCATATAGTTTATACCGTTTGGCAATTTTTTCAAAAATCTTTTTTTAACGGTACTTTTTGTTTCAAAGCAACATATAAAAATCCCATTATCCGGAAGTTTCGAATTTATAATGGATAATAACTTATTGATTCCTCGTATATTGTTGAGTAACTGTAAATTTATTATCGTTGAGTATTTGTAAATTGGTTTCGCTTTAAATTCGCTTAATACTTCCGAAAAACTTACGTAAGTATTGCCACTTCGTAAATCAACTGTTTTTGAAAGTTCGTTAAAAACATTTTCGCCCGAATAATCAATTATTACCGAACATAAATCCCGATAACTTTCATCGTCCAGTACTGTAGCTGGTTTTAATACTGCATTCGTACGTATTTCAGGTTCTACAGCTTGCTCCTCGTAGTTGGCTGCATATAAAATGGCAAAATAAAGGAAATGAAATGCCGAGTTTACAAAGAAAACGGCTGTAGTAAACGAGAACAATACACCAACTGTAAAATATTGATCAAATATATAATGTGATATGCCCCACATGCTTAAAAAAGTAATGATAGTGGCATAAAACAAATTAAATGAAGTATACAGGTATTTTTGAAGATGAAGTGGTTTGTAACGTCCTAAAAAATAAGACACTACAAGCCATATTCCAAAATAGATTACAGCAGCTATATCGTATTTTTCGAACGGATTACGTGTAGTAAGCGGAAAAAAACGAAGTACCACAAATATGCACATTGTCAGAAATAAAATGTCGAACAATATACTTATACGCGATGGTTTGTATAAAAAACCACTATGAGTTTGGCTGTTTTTAGTTATCATATTTTTACTTCGTTCGAAGCTTCTTCAATTATTTTTGCAGCCTCGGCTTTAGCTTTAGCACTAATGGCCGCTGCTTGTTTGCGAGCTGTTTCGTCAATTTTTTTTGCTGCAATTTCTGCAGCTTTCTTGGTCAATGGGTTTGTAGCTTTTGCAATTAGTGCAGCGCCTTGTTTATTGGCTTGCTCAATTAATAAATTTCCTTGTTTTTCGGCTTCGGCAATTAATAAATCGGCTTTGTCATTTGCTGCTTTTATAGCTTTCTCTTTTTGTTTACGTGCTTCGTCAATTGCCTTTTCTTTTACATCTTCCACTTTTTTGGTCACTTCAGTTATCACTTTTTCCTTAGCATTATTCACCATTTCGGTAGCTGTGCTTTTTAAATCGAGTTCAATTTTTGGTTTTTGAAACGTTCCACTCATTTTGAAATTCACGTTCGAAAATTTCCCTAAATTGAGTTTATCCGGTAGCTGCACTTTACCTGCATAAGCTATGCTTTTATCCAATCCCGTATTACCACCTAAGGTAAAATTGACATCTGAAACCTTAAAATTAAATGGTTTAGTAGTAATTTTACCATCACTTATCGAAAAATGTAAAGCGAGGTCTTTAATTGTCATTGGTATAATGTCCGATTTTTTTAACGAATTAGCTAAAGCCTCCAAAGCAGGTACATTTTTCAGTCCAACTTGTTGAGTAGAGAATGCTCCTCCGCCCACCACAGTAGCTAAATCGGGCATCATATCGCCTTTAAGTAATGAGTTAAATTTAAAATTTGTCGAAAATTTTCCAGCTGCTTTTCCAAATATGGGGGCAAATTTCTGTAAAGTCTCCACTTGCGAGAATATTTCTTTAAAAACTACTTCCTTTAATTGGATGTCAAAATTAACTTTTGGTTTTAATGTGTCAATTGTACTGTATAAGCCATTCATTACCAATGCTCCACCAAATCCATTTAAAGCTACGTTATTCATTTTTACTTCGCTGTTGGCAGCTATTAACTGACCTTTTACATTACTGAAATTCATTTTATCGTATTTCAGCTCTTTAACGTTGGCTTGTACAACAAAATCGATATTGTTAGGGATTTTTATTATTGTAAGCGGTGCTGAAGCACTGTCTTTTGTACTTACTTCAGTTGTTTCCGACATAAAATCGTTCAAATTCAAGTAGTTCGAATTGAGTTGTAACTGTCCTTTTAATGTTTTGTTTTGCAAAGCATAAGCTACAAAATTTTCAAGTTTACCACTAGCAGCAATATCATTATTGCCCACTTTCATATTCAACGCCGAAAGATCAACAAATCGATTGTTAAACAACATTTGAGCGTTGTCAATGTCAATTTTCTTTGAAAATGAGCTGGTTTCTGCTTCGAGTTTTGAAATATTCATTTTTCCCGAAAACTTAATATTTTCGTAGCGGTTATTCTCAATATCGGATTGTAAGGCAGCTAAATCGAGGTTTATATCAAAAATTCCATTCAGTTTTGTTTTCTCATCGAGTGGATATACTTCTTTTATCATCCCAAGATTAATTTTCCCTAATGCTTTACTTTCAATATAAGTATCAGTCATAGGATGCTTAATATAAATACTTGTTTTAAAAGGATTCCCCCCTAAATCAAACGATAAATTTTGAACATGGATTGTAGTTTCGTCCAAAGTTCTTCCTGGATTTTTTATATTAGCTTTTATTTGTATGTTTTTTACAGGTTTTGGTAGCGAAGGGTATTGAAACCAACCATTATTTGCTGTTAAATTTAAATCGAATGCAGGATAGTAATCTCCTATATATAAGCCTTTTATTGTTCCATTCATCCAAAAATCACCTCCGGTTTTTATGTCGCTAAATGCATTAGAATAAAATGCAGGAATCATGGAGAGAATGGCTTTGAAATCTGTTTTATCAGTCTTTAATGCAATATCCATATCCCAACCATCAGGTATGCCTTTCAGCCAGCCTGCCAACGAAAATGGAATTTCATTTAATTTGGATGCATTTTCGCTGAATTTAAAAATCATAGCATTCAAATTAGCATCTATATTGGCATTAATTTCTGCTTTGGCATTCGAAATATAATCCATCCCCTCCCAATTAAACGTGAGCGATTCACAATTGGTTTTAGTCACAAGCTTTGAACTATCGGCAGTTAAATCGCCCACAGTGCTGTGATTTAATCCTTTAAGTATGAATTTCATGTTGGCCGATTCATAATTGTAAACTATATCGGCATTATTTATTTTAAATTCGTGCAGTTTTAGATGAAAATTCATGGCTGCTGTATCAGCTTGCTGCGTACTGTCAGTTTTCCAAATTTCCCAGTTTGCTTTTCCGCTAGGTAGTACACGTACATTAACTCTCGAATCGTTGAATTCAAGTTTACGAATGTCATAACCCGTTTCGCTAAAGAAACTTTTAATATTAACTATTAGGTTTATATCTTCGCTGTAAATAAGTGTGTCTTTTTCAAATTCATTTTTTCCAATAATCCTGAAATCTTCAAGTTTTATTGATGCATTTGGGAAATTTCGAATAAAACTTAAATTTACGTCCGTAAACTCAATTTTTGCATCAAACATTCCTGCTAGTTCATTTTTAGCCTTTAATTCAATTTTATCTTTAAAAATAAATGGTAAAGTAGCTAAAATGGTTATAAACAGTAAAATAACCAAAACAAAGTATGTTGCAAACTTCTTCATCATTCTAATATGTTACTAGTATTTTAAAAACATTGTTTAATACCAAAAAAATCAACTCACAAAGATAGTATTTTAAGTAAATATATCACATGTAATTATTTTTAAAAACGCCTCAGTATGACATTTTGTTGTATTTGAAAGTGCATTATGAGTACATTTATAAAAATAAATATGATAAAAAACCTAAAAACGCTTGTTTTTTACAAATCTGTGAGTATATTTGCATAATTAAATATCCCAAATCACCCTCAAAACCAATAAATGCCTATTGCTTAAAATTACTCTAAACACTAAATTTGGAAGTAATGAAAAATCTAAATCAATTAGCCGATGATCAATTGGTTAAAATGTATGAAGAAGGCAAAAACGAGGCATTTGAAATCCTACTTACACGTTACAAATCGAAGGTATTTTCGTACATTTTTGTAATTGTACGCAACAAAGAAATTACCGAAGATATTTTTCAGGATACTTTTGTCAAAGCCATTGCCACTATTCAACAAGGTCGTTATGTTGAGTCAGGAAAATTTCTTGGCTGGATTAATCGTATAGCTCATAATCTTATTATTGACCATTTCCGTCGCGAAAAAAACGAAAATACTATTTCGGCGGATAATACTGATTATGATATACTTAACGATATAAAGTTGTCGGAAAAAAGCGTCGAAGACGTATTGTCGAACGAGCAAATTATGTTTGACGTAGTTCGTCTTGTCGAGTTTTTACCTGCATCACAGCAACGTGTTATTAGGATGCGTTTTTTCGAAGATATGAGTTTTAAAGAAATTGCCGAAAAAACAAATGTGAGTATCAATACAGCTTTGGGCCGTATGCGTTATGCATTGTTAAATATGCGTAAAATAGCATCAGAAAATGGGATATTGCTCGAATTAAAATAATTCTTTTATTGGCAATACAATTTTTTATAAAATAGGGCGTTATTAATTTAAACAATAAAATTTTTAATGCGCCTATGCACAAAACTACTACTTCTTCAAACAAAACTGATTTTAAAACCAAACAACAGATTTCTGAAACAAATGTAATGTTACCTTCAGAAGAAACTTTAAAAAAAATTCTACAGTTTGCTGCAACTTATAGGGCACAAACAATTGGTGGTGGTCAGTTTATCGAAATGAATTTAAACTAAAAAAAACAGGTAATGAAATAATTCGTTACCTGTTTTTTTAGTATTTAGCATTCAGTATTACGCAATTACAAAGTCCAATTGCTTTTTATCTAAATTTGCTTTCGCAACTTTTACCGTTATTTCATCTCCAAGTTGGTATCGTTTATGATATCTCCTACCAACCAGACAATAATTTTTATCATCAAATGTGTAATAATCATCGTCCAAATCACGTATTGGAATCATTCCTTCGCACTTATTGGCTATAAGCTCAACGTACACACCCCATTCGGTAATGCCCGAAATTACGCCATCGAAAACTTGTCCTATGTAAGCCGACATAAATTCCACTTGCTTGTATTTGATTGAAGCTCGTTCGGCATTCGAAGCAAGTTGCTCCATGTCTGAACTATGTTGACACATTTCTTCATACTCTTGCTGATTCACATTTTTGCCACCTGTATTGTATTTCTCAAGCAATCGGTGCACCATCATATCGGGGTAACGCCTAATTGGTGAAGTAAAGTGTGTGTAAAAATCGAATGCTAAACCATAATGCCCAATATTCTCGGTCGAATAAATAGCTTTAGCCATAGACCGTATGGCAAGTGTTTCAATTAAATTTTGCTCTTTTTTACCTTGAACTTCATCCAATAAATGATTTATGGATGATGACACAGCGGTATTTTTACCCGATATTTTTAAATTGTAACCAAAGCGCTTTATAAATTGAGAGAAATTTTGCAGTTTATCAGGATTTGGTAAATCGTGAATGCGATATACAAAAGTTTTAGCTTTCAGCCCTTTACCTGGTTTGCCTACATGCATTGCTGCGGTTTTGTTGGCCAATAACATAAATTCTTCAATCAGCTTGTTCGAGTCTTTTTGTTCTTTGAAAAATACGGAAGTTGGTTTCCCTTTTTCATCAATTTCGAAACGTACTTCAACTCTATCAAATGCTATGGCACCAGTTGCAAATCGTTTTTCACGAAGCATTTTGGCCATTTTATCTAATTGCAAAATCTCTGATTTATAATCACCTTCACCAGTTTCAATTACTGTTTGCGCTTCTTCGTAGGTAAATCTACGGTCGCTGCAAATCACTGTTTTGGCAATTTCATATTTCTGAATTTCGGCATTATCATTCATTTGGAAAATAACCGAATATGTCAGTTTATCTTCATTTGGCCTAAGCGAACAAATTCCATTCGACAAATGCTCTGGGAGCATCGGAATAGTTCTGTCGACCAGATAAACGGATGTTGCTCGTTGCTGAGCCTCACGTTCAATAATGCTTCCTGGCCTAACGTAATGCGTTACATCGGCAATATGTACACCTACCTCCCAAAGTCCATTGCTTAACTTGCGAAGCGAAAGTGCGTCATCAAAATCTTTTGCATCGCGTGGGTCAATGGTAAAAGTTGTAACCTTACGCATGTCAATACGTTTGGAAACTTCTTCGGGAGTTATGCCAGCATCCATTTTATTGGCTGCCGCTTCAACATCGGCTGGGTATTTATATGGAAGTCCAAATTCGGCAAGAATGGCATGCATTTCTACCGTATTATCACCTTTATCGCCCAGTACATCAATAACTTCACCAACTGGGTTTTTAAGATTTGGTTCCCATTCAAGCAGTTTTACTACTGCTTTCTGACCATTTTTACCATCTTTTAATTTGCTTTTTGGAATAAATATATCAGTTGTGAGCGCTTTATTGTCAGATATTAAAAATGCAAAATTGTCCGAAACTTGCAAAATACCAACAAAAGTATCTTTTGCTCGTTTGATTATTTCAACCACTTCACCTTCAGGTGTTTGATTTCTTCGGCTGGCATATAAAAACACTTTTACTTTGTCGTTCAATAGTGCATGATTCGTTTTCCGTTCGGGAATAAAAACAAGTTCTCCACCATCGTCAGGCAGTAAATATGTCTTCACTCCTTGACGTTCAATTACTCCGGTAACATAACCACCTCTTGAGTTTACCTTGAATTTTCCACGCGATATTTCAACCAAAAAGTCTTCTTCAAGCAATTCGTATAACAATTGATTGATAAAGATTCGTTGCGATTCGGATTTAATATTGAGGAGAGTCGAAATTTGTTTGTAATTAAAGGTCTTTTCCGATTCCTGATTGAAGATATTTACAATGCTACGTACAAGCTCCGATTTCCGAACCTTTGAACTATCATTGCTTTTAAATTTTTTATTTCTCATGTTGTTATGATTTAATTCGGGTTTCACCGAAATCGGGTTTCACCGTAGGGGTAACACGAATAATGTTAAAGTATTCAAAAAGTCGTAATTCCCCTTCGGTGAAATCCGATTTTACTTCCATACAATACGCTTCGATTTGGATCCAATTCGGCCAAAAGTGAACAAATACAGATTTATAAGTGGTAAGTATATATCTAAAACAAATAATGAAAGGAAATAGTTTCGTCCACCAAAATGTTTTGATGATTTGTTGATAATAATTAACTGCACAATATAACGTATTGTAAATAAAGTAGCTGCAGTAATCATGCTAATGATATTTCCGAAAATCAAGACCGAAATTAATCCTAGATAAAACAAACCACGCATGGCAGGTTCAATCATTAATCTAAATTTACTTTTAGGGTTGTAAAACGATGCTACTGATAAATGTCTTTCTTTTTGAAATAACCAATCGCGCATGGTTTTGTTTGGTTCTGACCATGTTACACTTTCCGATGCAATTTCTACTTTCGTATTAAATGCATTTGCTGCCTTGTTAACCATTAAATCATCGTCGCCCGACCGCAAGTGAAGATTGGAAGCAAAGCCTTTCATTCTGAAAAACACTTCTTTGCGATATGCCATATTTCGGCCAACGCCCATATAAGGTTTGCCTTTTAGAGCAAATCCTAAATACTGCAAGGCAATAAAAAGTGTATCGTAAGTAATTAGTTTATTTACAGCATTTTTGTCGGTCAAATACGGCCCGTATCCCAATACAAACTCAACTCCTTGATTAAAATTTCGAGCCATAGTCGATATCCAAGTATTGCCTTCGGGCATACAATCAGCGTCCGATAGTAACACCCAGTCGTATTTGGCAGCTTTTATACCCAATGTTAGTGCTAACTTTTTGGTACTTAAATTTGTTGCACCATGTGGTACAAAGGTGGAGCGAAGTTTAGGATATTTTTCTTTTAAATTGGTGAGCAATAGTTCCGATTCGTCCAATGAACCATCGTTTACAACAATAACTTCAAATTCGGGATAATCTTGATCTAAAAAATAGGGTAGATTTTTGCGTAAGTTATCAGACTCGTCGCGGGCACAAATTATTACCGAAACTCCTGGCTGACTGGATTGTAGTATGGTGTTCGTTTTTTTTAGTTTACGTTTGTACGATAAAACTCCGTTAATATATCGTAGATAAAAGTAAATCTGATATATAAATGCAATTAAAAATATACCGAGTAATATTAACTCGAAAATTGTAAATTCAAATTGTGCAATAAACATTATAAAAAGTTGTTATTCAATGTGTTATTAATTGTTGCTTGGATGCATTCTTCAGAAACACAAAGGTAATCATTTATTTTTACTTTTACGTGTCTGTTTAGCACTGAGTTATTAACAGTTAATACAATCAAATGTATTTTATTTAATTCTCAAAATTTATTTAGTGTTCAAAAAATATTACCTTTGTGCGCTAAAACAAATAATAGATATTTAAAACGTGTTGATTTTAAGTGTCTTTCAATAATTTGTTTGCAATATGGATTATGGAAAACATGAAGGAATTTTTAAAAGACAAAATATTTGAAATCATATCGAAAGTGGCCGACGAACAGCAAAAGGAATGTTTTGTTATAGGTGGTTTTGTAAGAGATATTTTTTTAAAAAGACCATCCAAAGATATTGATGTTGTAATCCTCGGAAGCGGAATTGAATTAGCGGGTTTTGTGGCTGCTGAACTTGGTAAAAAGGCAAAACTAACTGTTTTTAAGAACTTTGGTACTGCTCAAGTGAAATACAAAGATATCGAAATTGAATTTGTTGGTGCTCGTAAAGAGTCGTATATGCGCGATTCGCGAAAACCAATTGTGGAAGATGGAACACTCGAAGATGATCAAAATCGCCGGGATTTTACGATTAATGCTATGGCTATTTGCCTGAATAAAAGCCGTTTTGGTGAGTTAGTCGATCCATTTAATGGAATGACTGATTTGAAGAATTTTGTGATTCGAACGCCACTGAACCCAGATATAACTTTTTCGGATGACCCACTTCGCATGATGCGAGGCATACGTTTCTCGGCTCAACTTGGTTTTTTTCTGGAAGAAAATACTTTCGATGCCATTGAACGCAACAAAGCGCGAATCGAAATTATTTCGAAAGAACGTATTGCCGACGAATTAAACAAAATAATGCTTTCGCGTAAGCCATCTGTTGGTTTTATATTGCTCGAAAAAACGGGTTTACTGCAACTTATTTTTCCAGAATTATTAGCGTTAAAAGGTGCCGAAACCAAAGATGGGGTAGGTCACAAAGATAATTTTTATCATACCTTGGCGGTCTTGGACGGACTTTGTTTGCATACCGACGATTTGTGGTTGCGGTGGGCAGCACTTCTACACGATATTGGAAAACCTCGCACAAAACGATTTGATTCGCGTTTGGGTTGGACTTTTCACAACCATAATTTTGTGGGCGAAAAAATGATTCCGGAGATTTTTCGACGTATGAAACTGCCTACAAACGAAAAAATGCGTTTTGTTCAAAAGATGGTAAATTTACACATGCGCCCAATAGTACTTAGCGAAGATGAAGTAACTGATTCAGCAATAAGACGTTTGCTGTTTGATGCTGGCGACGATATTGAACATTTAATGATGCTCTGCGAAGCAGATATAACTTCCAAAAATCCTGAAAAGGTGAAACGATTCAGAGCAAATTTTCAACTAGTACGGAAAAAATTAAAGGAAATTGAAGAAAAAGATAAAGTTCGTAATTTTCAACCACCTATTAGTGGGCAAGAAATTATGGATCGTTTTAATCTTCCGGCAAGTGCCATTGTTGGCGAAATTAAAACAATAATCAAAGATGCTATTCTTGATGGAATTATTCCAAATGAATACGATGCCGCATACGAGTATATGAACGAAATTGCAAAACAAAAGGGACTTATTTAGGTCCCTTTTCTGTTTTATTTTCGTTTGTGTAATCTAAAACTTCCGTAATGTGAAGATAAAGCTTAAGCCACCCGTTGATAGGTTTTTTGCCAACACATTTCCTTTATGAAAAACGATAGCATTTTTTACTATTGAAAGTCCCAATCCGGTTCCTCCAAGTTTCCGGCTTCTTCCTTTATCTAATCTGTAAAATCGTTCGAAAATTTTACTTAAATGTTCTTCAGGTATGCCTACGCCATTATCCGAAAACGAAAAATAATAAAAGTATTCATCCTCTCGATAACAATTTATGTCAAGTGTGATGTTTTCGCCGGCATAAGTCAGTGCATTGTCGATAAAATTACGAAAAATTGAATAGAGCAAAGACTTGTTGCCTTTTAACATTAAAGGATTCGTGTAATTTTTTATGACGGTACAGCCCTTTTGTTCAATCTCAAGCTGTACATCGTGTATAACATCGTCAATTATTTCTGCTAAATCACAATCAATTTTATCAAACAATAGTTTTGATTCATCTATTTTGTTCAAAGTTGTAATATCATGCAATAAAGCCGAAAGTCGTTGTGCTTGAATTAAGGAGCGTTCTATGTAAAATTTTTGACGTTCAGTGTCTATTTCAGGATTTTCCAAGATAGTTTCCATATATCCCATAATACTACTAACAGGTGTTTTTAGCTCATGCGAGATGTTTTGTGTTAATTGTCTTTTGAGCTCATTTTCATCTTCTTGTAATGTAATGTCGTTTATCGATATTTCGAATGTATTATCCTGAAATACAATACATCTGATGTTGAAAACTTTCCCATTTTTTTCAATCTTAATACGTTTGCGTGTAAGGTATTCATTTTTAATATTTTCGGCAATAAATTCATTTATCTCTTTAAATTCGGCAACATTGAATATCTTTTCTGAACTGTCGAACTGCGAATCGGCTATTAAGCTAGCATATTGAACAAAATACCTATTCGATAAAATTTCTTTTTTCTCAGCTGTAAAAAATCCTAATCCTTCCTGCGAAATTAAAATGTGTTTACTTAGTTTTTCTCTTTCGTGATTAACCTCATTCTTAGCATTTTCCATTTGCTGATAGAGCATTACAATATTTTGGCTCAAATCGCCTAATTCATCTTTCGGAAACGAAATGTTTGTCTCAATGGGTTCTCCTTTTTTTACTTTACTCGTGAAAAATCGAAGTCTATCAATGGAATGTGTAAAGTTTTTTGTGATGAAATAAAGTGCAATTAATGCTACTAGTAAAACAAACACCATAAAATAGATAAATAAGGTGTTAGCTTTAAGCATATTGCTTAAATTCAGATTGTATGGTAAAGCAGTACGTACAAATATATCTTTGTTTTTTTGGGCTAAGTAATAATAATCTATATTCGTTGTAGATGAACGACGGATTGATTTTCCAAACCCTAAATTTGAAGCTTGTTTTATTTCAGGACGGTTTAAGTGATTCTCAATGTGTTTATCTGATAAAAAATTATCGAACAAAACTTCTCCATCAAGATCAATAATAGTTACACGTAAAGTTGAATCGGGAAACAATTTTATAATATCGTGAACCGATTTTGTTTCGTTTTTATTTACTTGTAAGTGTTTGAAAATGGTGTTATTATAGGTCAGCAATAACTGATCTAATTGTTGAATCCTAAATTCTTTTTCGCGCTCGTACTGAAAAAATGTAATTGCAGCAGTGAGTAAAAAAAAGATTCCAAAAAAATAAAAAAAGATTCGTTTGTTTAAAGTCATATTAGATTAAAAGTGTTTGTATTTTATTCTTCGAAACAATAGCCATAACCCAAACGGGTTACAATATTTCGACCATAATCGCCAATTTTTTTACGTAAACGTGTAATATTCACATCAATAGTTCTATCAAGTACAATTACTTCGTCGGACCAAACACGCGATAGTATTTCTTCGCGAGAGAAAACCCGGTTTCTGTTTTCTAAAAACAATTTTAGTATTTCAAATTCTTTTTTGGTGAAAGCTAATTCTTTACCATTAAGTAATACTTTTTTCTTGGTAATTCGAATTGTTAAACCCATGTAAACTAAATCTTCTGAAGCTACTTCTGGATTTTTACTAATGTTTGTTCTTCTGATTAATGCTTTTACACGAGCCACCACTTCGCGAATAGAAAATGGTTTCGAAATATAATCATCGGCACCAATATTAAATCCTGTAAGTTTATCATTTTCAGTGTCTTTAGCTGTTAAAAACATAATAGGGATTTGCGCTAAATTAGGGTCTTCACGTACAATCCGTGCCATTTTAAAACCAGATATTTGCCCCATCATTACATCGAGTAAAAGTAAATTATACACCGATAAATCTTTTTTTAGGGCATCTTCGGCCGAATAGGCTATGTCAACATTAAATCCTTCCGATTCAAGATTAAATTGGAGAATCTCGCACAAATCTTCTTCGTCGTCTACAACTAAAATTCGGTACTGCTTCATAATGAGTTGAAATTAATTTAATTTATGCGACAAAGTAACTACATTCATATTTCGAACATGTGTAATACGTATTACAAAAATATGACATTTTTTACTCAATTCAGTTATTTTGACAAAAAAATCTGCATTTCACATTTTTTGCAATCAAATCGTAGTTCGTAACGTTGGTCGTTATTTTTTAAATACAATGGTTCTTCTATTTTGTCTTTAAACCCTTCGCGAGGACACCAACCCATTTCATATTTTATGCAATGTTTTGTAAACATCACAGGAACACCTTCTTGCGCTTTCACTTCGAATCCAAACTCAATGTTTTCAACACCATGTTCACGATAAAAAGTTTCAGCATTTTTGTTAGTTACATTACCTAAGTAAGTTAAACTATTACTTGGAAAATCTGTGTTTTTAATTTTAGCTGGTGTTTCACGTTTATAACATTTCTCACGTTTTTCATCCAGCATTTCGATGGCTAACCGTCGCCATTCGCTTAGCTGCGAAGCTGGAAAAAACCAAGCCTGATTTAGTTTAATGTCAATATCACTTGCTTCGTAAATGGTATTTCCAAGTTTCGAAAACTGATTTTTTATGTTTTCAATTACAGCTTCTGGTTTTTGAGCAGCTTGTTTTGGGCTCTCTATCTCAAAATCAATTTTTAAGTTTTGTTCATCCGTCAATTGGAGATTAAAACCATTTTCTATTTCGGAAAAAAGCATTTTGATTTTTATTTTTCGTTCTGCTGTTTTTCCTGCTAGTGTTTTTTCAAATGCCTGATCCTGATTACGATAAAGCGTAACTCCTACATCCATTCGGGGCAATTCTGCCGGAAAAATTTGTTTTTTATCTACTCTGTTAACTCTAAAGCCAGTCAAGTCGCCATGCTTATTTATAAAACAAAGCCCATCGCCATTATTCAACAAATGTCCATTTTGCATTTCAAAAAAGTTGCGACCTATATAATGTACTTTGCCTATTAACTCACCGAGCGATTTTGGCGTTTCGGGTTGATAAATACCTTTGTGGCGCTCGTTAAGAAAATAATCAGTAGAACTACGACGGAAACTTTTTTCTGGATTTGGTTCAAAAAAGAAAGTAGTTTTACCTACCGACGATTTTGAAAGATGTGCGTTACCTTCCAAAATAACATCTAACTTCTTACGATAATAGGCCGTAATATTTTTTACGTAGTCTACTTCTTTTAATCGTCCTTCAATTTTGAACGACATCACGCCAGCTTCAATCATTTCTTGTAAATGCTCCGATAAGTCGAGGTCTTTTAACGACAATAAATGTTTGTTTTTTACAAGAATATTGCCTTGTGAATCAGATAATTGATAAGGTAATCGGCAATATTGAGCACACTGACCACGATTGGCACTTCGTCCACACATGGCTTGACTCATATAACATTGTCCGCTATAACTTACGCAAAGTGCGCCATGTACAAAAGCTTCTAGTTCAACTTGTGTGTTTTTCGAAATTTCGCCAATTTGTTTCAATGATAGTTCGCGAGCTAATACCACGCGCGAAAATCCAGCTTGCTCCAGAAATTTTACTTTTTCAATTGTGCGATTATCAGTTTGTGTGCTGGCATGCAATGCAATAGGGGGTAAATTCATTTTCAGCACCCCCATATCTTGTATTATCAAAGCATCGGCTCCAGCATTATAAATTTGATGAATTAGTTTTTCAGCATCTTGCAATTGATTGTCGGTAAGTATAGTATTTAAGGCTACAAACACTTTTGAACGGTATCTGTGAGCGTATTTTACAAGTGTTTCAATGTCTTCAATCGAATTACTGGCAGCGGCACGTGCACCAAATTGCGACGCTCCAATATAAACCGCATCAGCTCCGTGGTTAATGGCAGCAAGTCCACATTCTAGATTTTTTGCGGGCGAAAGGAGTTCGGTATTCAATTGTTTGATGGAGTGAGTGTTGATTAAAATGCTGTCAGTCATGTTTGTACGTTTTTTATCAATTAAAATTGTAATTGATAATTTATTGCAAAGGTACAAATATTATACTTATTAATATTTATACTGTTGATTAATCTCAATTCTTGTAAAAAAAATGGATGATACTCCTTGAATACCATCCATTCCTATTATTTAGAATCTAAACTTATTTTTGTTCGATAAAAGCAATAATTTCGCCTTTTCGCACTATTTCGCCTTGTTTTTTCTCAATGCCAATAATTCGTCCAGTACAGAAACTACTTATTTGCTCTAAACCATAACGTGTTTGTAGGGTACAAATTGGTTCCGATTCGCGAAATAATTTTCCATGAACTGGCTCCTTTGAACCTTCGTTGTAGTCGAGTTCCCATATAACTTTACCAGTTGCTGGCGATATAATTGGTTCAGCATTAGGGTATTTAAGTAATCGGATATTTGGTATTTCGATATTCTGTTTGCTGTATTTTTCTTTAATAGCAGCTTCCAACTCGGCTTCGAAACGTTTTTTTGCTTCACCCGATTTTAAATCGCGGTATTGTTTTTCGTGCATAGCAAATTCAAACAATTCTTCGTCATCCTTCCCTCTATCCCAGCCATTTTCTTTCATTTCAGCAATGAAACGGTCTAATTCGTTCGGATAATTATCTTGTGGATTGCCTTCGTAAAATTCATATTTGTTCTTTTTCGCTAATTCAATTATTTCTTCGTCCAATGTTCCAGGAAGTTTTCCAGCTTTACCAAGTATCATATCCCACGAGTTTTTATCAATCATGGTCCATCGAGCTTGTCCTTTTACCACAAACATTACATTCATTAAAGCAATATTTTTTACATATTGGCTAAATGGTGTTACCAATGGTGGATATCCAAGTTTAGGCCATATATATTTTACTTCATCAAATAGCATTATTAATAACTCATCTGTTGTAAGTTCACGTTTACTTTGTGTTTTCAAAAACGAATTAATATTTAAATGAACACCTTTTAAATCGGCCATTAATGAGCCCATCATGCCACCAGGCAATCCACAGCCAACTAATAGTGAGGTCATAAATTTATTTCTATCGTCGATGAAATATCCCAAAAAGTCGTCGATAAAACTTTGAGTTAAGCGGCGAGCTTCCATGTAAGCCGTCATATTTATTTCTGGGACTTCGAAGCCAGCATCTTTAAGCATTGCTTGTACCGAAATAACATCCGGATGAACCATACCCCACGAAAGTGGCTCCATGGCTACATCTAAATAATCGGCTCCAGCATTGGCTACTTCGAGCATCGAGGCCATCGAAAAACCTGGGCCTGAATGTCCGTGATATTGTACAATTATATGAGGATGGGCTGTTTTGATTGCCTTCACAATTTGGCCTAACATTACCGGACGACCAATACCTGCCATATCTTTCAAACAAATTTCATCGGCTCCAGCTTGTATCAATTCCTCCGACATATTGATATAGTATTCAGCAGTATGTACTTCCGAAAAAGTAATACACATGGTTGCTTGTGCTATCATACCTGCTGCTTTTGCATATTGAATCGATGGGATTATATTACGTACATCATTTAATCCGCAAAAAATACGTGTAATATCAACTCCTTGAGCTTTTTTTACTTTGTACATTAATTCGCGTACATCGGCTGGAACTGGATTCATACGTAGTCCATTTAATCCACGATCGAGCATGTGTGTTTGTATTCCTGCTTCGTTGAATGGTTTGGTAAATGTGCGAACTGCATCGTTTGGATTTTCACCAAAAAGCAAGTTTACTTGTTCGGATGCACCTCCGTTAGTTTCGATACGTGCAAAACAACCCATTTCGATAAGAACTGGTGCAATTTTTTCTAATTGATCTTTACGGGGTACGTATTTACCCGAAGCCTGCCACATATCTCTGTAAACAAGACTGAACTTAATTTCTCTCTTTGCTTTCATTTTTTTTTAGCTTGTATTGTTGTATCAAGTAGTTGCTTTGATTAAAGAAATATTTCTTTAATTCGGTACAAAAGTAATTCAAATAATTTGAATTAAAGAAATATTTCCGTAATTATTTTAGGGAACGCAATGTGGCTAAAAATCAAATTGTAATTAAATTTTGTTTATAAATACGCTAATTTAAATATTAACTACTTTAAAGTTTCAATTGAAAATAATATTGCACAAAAAAATAATAAAAATATTTTCAATAAATTTTTCAATTGCACAAAACTATTGAAAATGAGCAGATTGTATTTTTATTATAAATTGAAGTGTTTTTTTTTCTTATCTATAATAAGTACCTTTGCGAATGATAATATCAAAATGAAATGCTTTGATTTTATAATTGACCATTACTCATTTATATATCAGTTTATTAATCGATTTTTTTACAAATAATAATATGAATTTTATACGAAAACCCGAGTGGTTACGAACAAAAATATATAGCGAATCTTCCTTTTCGGGCGTAAGTGCGGTAATCAAAGAGCACGGCTTGCATACAATTTGTAGCAGCGGTCGTTGTCCAAACCAAAGCGAGTGTTGGAGTAAAGGAACAGCTACCTTAATGATAGGTGGCGAAATTTGTACCCGCTCGTGTAAGTTTTGCAACACACTCTCAGGCCGACCATTACCTTTGGATCCCAATGAACCTGCTAATGTGGCTAAATCGATACATTTAATGCAGTTGAAACATGCTGTAGTTACATCGGTTGATAGAGATGATTTGGCTGATGGTGGTGCGCAACATTGGGCACAAACCATTTCGGAAATAAAAAAACAAAATCCGCTGACAACTCTTGAAGTGTTGATTCCGGATTTTGAAGGAAAAGAGGAGCTTATTGATTTAATTATCAACGAGAAACCGAATATCATTTCGCATAATTTGGAAACAGTACGCAGACTGACTCCGCAAATACGAACCAAAGCCAAGTACGATACGAGTTTAAAAGTATTGGCATACATTGCCTCACGAGGTATTGTAGCCAAAACTGGTATTATGTTAGGACTTGGCGAAACCGACGAAGAAGTACTTCAACTAATGGATGATGCATTAAATACAGGCTGCTCGGTGCTAACTATTGGGCAATATATGCAGCCTTCGCGCAAGAATATTGCAGTTACGGCTTATATTCATCCCGATAAGTTTGAGGAGTTTAGACAAATTGCTTTGCAAAAAGGATTCCGACAAGTTGAAAGCGGACCCTTTGTGCGCTCGTCATATCATGCCGAAAAACATGTGTAAAACTGTTGGTGTTTAGTCTGTTACTAATTGTTTCAGGTAATTGGCAAACTCAAGAACTTCTTGTTCGGTAGTGTCGAACGAACACATCCAACGGAGTTCTTTGGTTTCATCATTCCATACATAAAAACGGTATTTCTGTTGTAGCGGTTCAATGGCATGGCTAGGAATAATGGCAAAAACGGCATTTGCGTCCACTTGCTGTGTGATTGTTACGCCCTTTATCTGGCTAACTTCCGCTGCCAAAAGTGTAGCCATAGAGTTGGAATGATTGGCCATTTTCAACCACAAATTATCTGTTAGTAGAGCTATAAATTGCGCTGCAATAAAGCGGTTTTTCGAAAAAAGTTGAGCACTTTGTTTTTGATAATATGCAGCATGTTTTTTAAGTTCATCGTTGAATATCAACACTGCCTCGCCTATCATCAACCCATTTTTAGTTCCACCAAAACTCATTATGTCAATACCACAGTCAACTGTGGCAGCTTTAGGGTCAATTTTTTGCGATGCTAATGCGTTCGAAATGCGTGCTCCGTCAACGTGAACGTACATATCGTTTTTATGTGCAAATTCGCATATTGATTTTAATTCGTCAACGCTATAAACCGTACCAAGTTCGGTGCTTTGACTTATTGAAATTACCTTAGGTTGTGTGTTGTGCACATTTCCAATCCGGTTCAAATAGGGTGTAATAAGCTCAGGAGTTAATTTACCATTGGGTGTTTTAATGGTAATTAGCGAAGCACCTATGCTTTGAGTGGGTGCTCCACATTCGTCGGCATTAATATGGGCTGTTTCGGCACAAACTATAGCCTGAAATGGCAAAGTGCAGCATTTAAGGCTAATAACATTTGCTCCTGTGCCATTAAATGTAAATAATACTAATACGTCACCAAATATCGATTCGAAAATTTGTTGCACTTTTGCCGTGTAATAATCATCACCATAAGATATTTGATGTGCATTATTGGCAAGTTGAATAGCTTCAAGTACTTCGGGGTGAATACCTGAATAATTGTCGCTGGCAAAAGATTTCATTTATTACAATTTAAACCTGTCAAAGAAACTTTTAGGTTTTGATTCGTCTTCGGTTGATTCAGGTTCGGGGGTGTCGTAAACGCGCTCTTGTCGTTGTGGAGCCTCTCCTTGTTCTTGTTTAATAAATTTAATTACCTCTTCAAGTCCTTCGGCAAATTTATCAAAATCCTCTTTATACAAGAATATTTTATGTTTTTCGTAGGATACTTGTATGTCATCATCCTGACCCACAATTTTCTTTTTACTCTCGGTAATTGCCAAAAATAAATCATCGTTACGGCTCTTTTTTACATCTAAGTAATAAATTCGTTTCCCTGCTTTGATCGACTTTGAATAAATAATTTCATTGTCTTTCTTGTCCAACTCAATTTTTCTTTTTTCTAATTCCATAAATCCTACTTGTTTAATATTCGTTTTATCGAACTTTATCATCGTTTTTAAATTCAACTTGCGATTGAGATGCCAAATTTCAGTATTTTTTTTCATACTGTCAAATAATTTTCCACAAAAGTGCGAAATTTAATATAGATTTTACATAAATCTTATTCATATTGTATAAATCACCACCTTAAGGAGTGAAAATAGAATGTGATGTTATGTAAAATTAAATATACTTGCAATTGTAGTCCACTAAAATTTTGTACCTTTGCACTCAAATTTTGAAAAGCGTTCATATATTTTTATGATAAATAGAGAATTACTCCGTACAAAGGTCATTCAGACACTTTATTCGTATTACAACGGTAATACCATAACGCACATAATGGCCGAAAAAGAGCTGTTTCACAACATTGAACGAACTTACGATTTGTATTTTCAGCTCTTGCAATTATCGGTCGAAATTACAAACTATGCAGCTTCGCGTATTGAAACAAAGCGCAATAAACTGCGTCCCACAGCCGATGATTTAAAGCCCAACACCCGTTTTGTTGATAATTTATTTGTAAAGCAATTGACTGAAAACATTCAGTTTAACGATTATTTGACAAAACAAAAACTCTCTTGGGTAAATTATCCTGATAGTATAAAAACTTTGTTCGAAGATATTGAATGTAGTGATTTTTATCAGCAATACATGGAGTCCGAGAAATTGGATTATACTGCCGATAAAGATATTTGGCGAAAAATTTACAAGAAAATTGTTTTCGAAAGCGAAGATATTGATAATGCTATTGAAGAGCAAAGTATCTATTGGGTTGATGATGTGGAGATTGTGTTGAGTTTTGTTATTAAAACTATCAAACGATTCGAACAGGAAAACGGAGCACGTCAAGCACTTTTACCCATGTTCAAAGATGATGAAGACAAGGAGTTTGCTCAGAAATTGCTTGAAGGAACTTTGAAAAACGGTGATGCATACCGCGAATTGATTGACAAGAATACCCGAAACTGGGATATTGACCGTATTGCTTTTATGGATATTTTAATAATGCAGGTAGCATTAACCGAAATAATCGATTTTCCAACCATTCCAGTAAATGTGTCGTTGAACGAATATATCGAAATTGCCAAAAAATATAGTACGGTAAAAAGTGGTACTTTTATTAATGGTGTGCTCGATAATATTGTAGGAGAATTAAAAAAAGAAAATAAACTTGTTAAAGTAAAATCGTTTTTCGAGAAAAAGTAATTTTTTTACTATATTTGCAACTGAAACAAACAATTAATCAAATATGAATTTACTAAGTATTTTATTGCAAGCGCCTGCAACAGGTGGTGCAAGTAGCTATTCTGGCATCTTA
The DNA here is from genome assembly GCA_964466415.1 of uncultured Paludibacter sp. GTDB lineage: Bacteria > Bacteroidota > Bacteroidia > Bacteroidales > Paludibacteraceae > Paludibacter. The sequence continues at coordinate 6,096 of CAYXQZ010000007.1, read as the reverse complement.
ATGATGGTGCTAATTTTTGTGGTGTTTTATTTTTTCATGATTCGTCCACAACAAAAACGTCAGAAAGAAATTAAATTGCAGCGCGAAGCAATGAAAGCAGGTGACTCAGTAGTGACTTCGGGTGGAATTTATGGTAAAGTGAAAGACATTAAAGAAACAACTGTTATTATCGAAATTGCTGAAAATGTACGCATTAAAGTAGATAAAAACTCTGTATTTGCAACAGCCGAAGATTTATTGACGCAGACTAAATAAAAAAACTAAAAATGTCTGAAAGCAGCATGAAAACATGGCTAGGACATTACTTTTCGAAGCTTAAATCATTCTTTATTTCAAGGGATGTTTTAAGCTTTTTGCTGTTTTTATTATTGTCATTTTCATTCTGGTTTGTAAATATGCTCGACAAAGAGCGCGAAACCGAAATTCGTATACCTCTGCGTTATAGTAATTTACCAGAACAATTTGACATTACAAAAACCAATGCTCAATATATAAAAGTGTTGGTTAAGGACAAAGGAATGAATTTATTTGCTTATTCTGAATTCAGATTAAAGGGACTAACAATAAGTTTAAACAAAATATTGAATGATAGGGGCGAAATAATTTTTAATAACGATGAACTTCGTACAAAATTGAATAAGTATTTATTACCTTCAACTTCAATACTCGAAATTAAACCTGATTCGTTAATTCTCCATTACGAACGATTAGCAATGAAAGAATTACCTGTTAGGTTGCTTGGCAAAATTGAAACAGCACAACAATATATTTTGAGCGAAGACGTTTTAATTGAACCTTCGAAAGTAAAAGTATATGGACCGAAGCGTGTAGTTGAAAAATTATACGAGCTTGTTACTGATACAGTTATGATAACTGATTTGGATAAAGATATTCAAATGGAAGTTCAGCTAAAAGCAATTCGCGATGTCCGATTTTCTTCGAGCGATGTAAAGTTAAGTGTTTCGGCCGAGATGTTTACTGAAAAAGAATTGTTTTTTCCAGTTAATATCATCAATTGCCCACAAGATTTGATTGTTAGAACTTTTCCTGCCCAGGTAAAACTGAAATTTAATATTGGTTTGAGTCATTTTAATTCTGTTACAGTTAACGATGTAAATGTAATAGTTGATTACAATGAAATTTTGAAAAACAATACAGGTAAACAAAAAATTACTATCCAAAAAAAGGCGTCGTTTATTTCAAATGTACGGTCTGATAATGAAGAAGTTGAATATGTAATTGAGCGAAAAAAATAGTGTTATGAAAAAAATTCAAATGGTTGACTTAACAAGTCAATACGAAAAAATAAGAAACGAAGTAAATGCTGGTATTCAAGAAGTTATTGATACTACTACATTTATTAAAGGCGGAAAAGTAAACGATTTTCAGGCCGATTTGGAAAAATACCTCGAAGTGAAACACGTTATACCTGTAGGTAATGGCACTGATGCTTTGCAAATTGCATTGATGGCGCTGGGTTTAAAACCTGGCGATGAAGTTATCACTCCTACTTTTACGTTTATTGCTACTGCTGAGGTAGTTGCATTACTTGGACTTACTCCTGTAGTAGTTGATGTTGATTTTGATACATTTAATATTAATCTTGATTCGCTACGCAAAGCCATTACTCCCAAAACAAAAGCCATTGTTCCCGTACATTTATTCGGACAAAATGCTGATATGGAGGAGATTCTTAAAATTGCAAAGGATCATAATCTTTTTGTGGTCGAAGATGCTTGTCAGTCAATAGGCTCGGTATATACGTTTAGCGATGGTCGTAAAGTGCATTCGGGTTGTATGGGCGAAATTGGTTGTACCTCCTTTTTTCCATCTAAAAACTTAGGTTGTTTTGGCGATGGTGGAGCCATTTTTACCAATAACGATGAGTTGGCTGCTAAGATGCGTGCTATTGCTAATCATGGTATGGTGGTTCGTTATTACCACGATGTTGTGGGTGTTAATTCGCGCCTGGATAGTATTCAAGCTGCCGTATTGCAAGTGAAATTGCGTTCGTTGAACAATTATATAGCTGCTCGTCAGCATGCTGCGGCATATTACAATGCCGTTTTTTCAACAACTGATAAACTGATTATTCCTGCCGAAAACCAAAAATCGACACATGTTTTTCATCAGTATACGCTCAAATTAAATGGAGTAGACCGTGCAGCACTTATCAAACATTTGAACGATAAAGGAATTCCTGCCATGGTTTATTATCCAGTGCCTTTACATTTACAAAAAGCATATCAAGATGCACGATACAAAGCCGGTGATTTCCCTGTAGCCGAAAAACTGAGCGATTGTGTCATGTCATTACCTATGCATACCGAATTAAGCGAAGAACAATTGAAATATATTACGGATTCAGTAATTGAGTTTATAAAGTAATAGAGTTTATAAAGTTATAAAGTAATAAAGTTCATAAAGTTCATAAAGTTTTAAAGTTATAAGGTCATTCTTTACTTTATAAACCTTACAAACTTTACAAACCTA
>CAYXQZ010000007.1:0-3503 GCA_964466415.1 uncultured Paludibacter sp. | reverse complement strand
AATTGTTTTATTGGCGAAAGTTGCAATATTGGACAAAATGTTGTAATTTCGCCTGCTGTAAAACTTGGGCGAAATGTGAAAATTCAAAATAACGTTTCGGTTTATACAGGAGTGATTTGTGAAGATGATGTTTTTCTAGGCCCTTCGATGGTGTTTACCAATGTAATAAATCCACGTAGTCATGTGAATAGGCGCAATGAATATGCCGAAACCTTGGTTCGCAAAGGTGCAAGTATTGGTGCCAATGCAACTGTAGTTTGTGGTAACGAAATTGGCGAATATGCGTTGATAGGAGCGGGGGCGGTTATTACAAAGCCTGTTAAAGCTTTTGCATTAGTTGTTGGTAATCCTGCAAAACAAATTGGTTGGGTAAGTGAGTATGGTCACCGTTTGCATTTCGACGAAAATGGAATTGGTATTTGTCCTGAAACCAATCAGCAATATCAATTAAATGATGATAAAGTAGTAAGAATTAAATAATTATAAATTAGTTTGAGATGATAAAATTTGCAGTTATAGGTCAAGGGCATATTGGAAAGCGACATGCCGAAATGATTCGCCGTAATCCGGATTCAATGTTGGTAGCAGTTTGTGATGTGTTATCACAAAAGGAAACAAAGCTTGAAGAAATTGAAGAAGCGTATTTTACTTCGTATGATGAATTATTGGCTGCTAATTTAGATATTGATGTTATCAATATTTGTACTCCAAATGGTTTTCATGCCGAATATGCGCTGAAAGCTTTGGATGCCAAAAAACACGTTGTACTCGAAAAGCCAATAGCTTTGACAAAAACCGACGCTGAAAAAATACTTTTTAAATCGCTCGAGGTATCGCATCACGTTTTTTGCGTTATGCAAAACCGCTATTCGCCACCTTCGGTTTGGTTAAAGGAATTGGCTGATAATAATACATTGGGCGATATTTATATGGTAAAATTGGATTGCTATTGGAATCGCGACGACCGTTATTATAAAAAAGGTAACTGGCATGGTGATGCCAAATTGGATGGTGGAACATTATTTACCCAATTTTCGCACTTTATTGATATCATGTATTGGCTATTTGGCGATATTCAAAATATACGTGGCAATTTTGCGGATTTCAATCACAAGGAATTGACTGATTTTGAAGATAGTGGTGTTGTAACATTCGACTTTATTAATGGTGGTATGGGTAATTTAAATTACTCTACATCGGTTTGGGATACTAACCTCGAAAGTAGTATCACCATTCTTGGCTCAAAAGGTACAGTAAAAGTGGCTGGCCAGTATATGAACGAAGTATCTTACTGTCATATAAAAGATTATGTAATGCCTGAATTGGCTCCATCCAATCCACCAAATGACTATGGATTATACAAAGGTTCAGCTCAAAATCATCACTATGTAATTGAAAACGTAATTGAAAAATTAACTGATAAAGGTACTATAACTACCAATGTGCTTGAGGGATTAAAAGTTGTAGATATTATCGAACGCATCTATGAAGTGAGGGATGCACAATGGAAGAAATGATGATGTGATGTGGTGATGTGGTGATGAGTTGATTTAGATGGTAAATAGTAAATGAAATAATAGTAAATTATTCAATGATTCAACGTATTCAGACTTTATATTTGTTATTGGTGTTAATACTATCGGGTATAACGCTGTTTTCGGTTCAAGCAGGATTTGTCGGTAATGCCGATGCAATTCATTATGTTTTAAATTACAAAGGTATATTTAATGGCGTAAATTATGTGCAAAACGTATGGGCTTTATCTGCTTTATGTGTGTTAATACCTGTTATTGCGCTTATTACCATTTTTTTATACAAAAAGCGAATTTTGCAAATTCGTTTATCTATAATTAATTCTGTACTTTTGGCAGGTTATTATGGATTATTATTTATTTACCTTTGGCAAGCTGGTAATGTGTTAAATGCCGATTGGTATTTAAATATAGTAACTGCATTTCCGTTGATAAATATTATTCTTACTTTTTTGGCTATTCGTGCTATTGGCAAAGACGAAGCATTGATTAAGTCATTGAACAGGCTGCGGTAAAATAATTTATAACATGAAACAATTTCCACCTTCCGAACTTATTGTAAATACCGATGGAAGCATTTTCCATTTGCATTTAAAGCCAGAGCAGCTTGCTGATAATGTAATACTTGTTGGTGATCCAGGGCGTGTAGCATTAGTTGCGGAATATTTCGATTCGCAAGAGTGTTCCATTTCAAGTAGAGAGTTTAATACCATTACAGGTGTTTATAAGGGCAAGCGTATTTCGGTAATTTCCACTGGGATAGGAACTGATAATATCGATATTGTAATGAACGAAATAGATGCATTGGCTAATATCGACTTGGTTGCTCGTGTCGAAAAAAGTACTTTTCGTCAGCTAAACATTGTTCGTATTGGCACTTCAGGTGGTATGCAACCCGATATTCCGCTTGGTAGTTTTTTAATCTCCGAAAAGTCGATTGGTTTTGATGGCATGTTGAATTTTTATGCCGGACGCGATAAAGTAAGCGATTTGGACTTTGAAAATGCCATGAAAAAACATTTGGACTGGAATCCACAATTGGCCGCTCCATACATAGTTGATGCCGATACCGAGTTAGTAGAGCGTATAGGACAAAATGATATGTTGCGTGGCGTTACAATCTCGGCAAATGGCTTTTACGGACCTCAAGGTAGAGTGCTTCGGTTGCAACTTGCCGATATGCAACTGAACGATAAAATTGAAAGTTTTAGATACGGAAAGTATAAAATTACGAACTACGAAATGGAAGGTTCGGCAATTGCTGGTTTAGCCAAAATGATGGGACATAAAGCCATGACGGTGTGTTGTATAATTGCAAACAGACGAATTGAAGCGGCAAGCCCTGATTATAAGCCTTATATTGAGAATCTTGTCACCACTGTATTGGACCGAATATAAAAAAAACGTCTATCAACACTAGTTTGATAGACGTTTTTTATTTTTGATTGGAAAAGAATTAAGCTTTTGGTCTTGCTTCTTTAACTACCATTGTGCGGCCATCAAATTCAGCACCGTTTAATTCTTCAATTGCTTTTGTTGCAGCTGCATCGTCAGCCATTTCAACAAATGCAAAACCTTTTGATTTTCCGGTTTCACGATCTTTGATAATTTTGCAAGAGTCTACTTTACCGTACTCTTCTAAAACGCCTTGAAGGTCGTTTTCGCGAACTTTGTAACTTAAGTTACCTACGTAAATGTTCATAAAAAATAAATAAGAATGATTAATAGTTTTTTTTCAGGAACAGCATAAACAAACGAGGTTAAAAAAATATCAGTTCCGAAAAAGGGAGAGACATACTAACCATGCGAGCGAAATACAGTTTCTTAACGATTGCAAAGAAACACATTTAATTTGATTATGCAAAATTTTTTAAAATAAAAATCAATCAGTCGTTAAAAATAATAGGATAGTATGTATAAATTTCTATTGTGTTTGGGATTGGTATTACAATTTTGATGCAGTGAGTAAGT